>JARFQH010000172.1 GCA_029287875.1 Desulfobacteraceae bacterium
CTCCAAAAGGCCTGTGAGTTGGGAAGCCAAAGCGGTTGCAGCGATTTAAAGATGTTCCCTCCACCGAAGGTTCGACCCTGACCCTCCACCTTTTCTTTGCGGGGATCAAGCCGCAGAAGAGCGCAATTTTTCAAATCTAAATCCACCCTGCTCGTAGAACCCATTGCCACAGAACAAAAGCCGTCATGCCGCCGACGATTGTGACCAGCAGGTTTTTACTGAGTCGGCCAATGACGGCTGTCAACAAGGCACCGACGAGGTAGGGATTGGAGAAAGAAAACTGCAGCGTGTGTCCATCAGGCAGCAGTGCCGCCGGCACGATGATGGCGGTGAGCACTGTCGGCGGCACATAGCCCAAGGCACGTGTCGTGCCCTGGGAAAAGGTGATGCGGCCCGAAAGCGGCAGCAGGCTATAACGGATAAGAAACGTTACCAGGGCCATGCCCGTTATCAGGAAAAAGGTGTCCATTTCAGATCTCTTTTGCTTTCCCGGCGTCGGTTTTGCGCGATGCCAGCGTATCGGCGGCGATGCCGGCGGCGATGCCCGCGATGGTGGCAAGGATGAGGCCGAGTTTGTGGGGCAGACCGTGTAAGAGCAACGCGGCCGCGCCGGATACCAGCACGGCAAAGTAGGTGGGACGATTTTTCAGATAGGGAATGATCATCCCGATAAATGCGGCCACCATGGCGAAATCGAGGCCCCAGCGGCCGATACTCGTCAGCATGCGGCCGGCGGCCAGACCGACGGCCGTGCAGAGGTTCCAATTTGTGTACATGAATACCATGGAACCCAGTTGATACCAGTGCTTATAGGGATTGGCATCGGAACAGCCATAGCGGCCGACGGCAACGGCAAAGGTTTCATCGGTCAGCCCGAAGGCCAGCACCGCCTGCCATCCCGGCGGCAGGCGTTTGAGATACGGCAGCAGTGCGGCCGTGTAGAGACGATGCCGGAAATTGACCACGAAGGTGGTCAGGACGATCAGGGGCCAAGCCGTTCCGGCACCCACCAGTCCCATGGCGATAAACTGGGCCGATCCGGCGAACACGAACAGGGACATTCCCATGGTACCGGCTGTCGATAAACCGGCGCCACCGGAGAGAGTACCGAAAATGATGCCAAAGGGAATGGCGCCGATCACCAGCGGCAGGGTATCGCGGGCGCCGTTGAAAAACTCGGTGCGCTTCGATTTTATATCCATGTAATCAAGAGGTGACGACAGGGACAGTGTCACCGTATTTGTGTATTGCAGGAAACCGGCTGGGCGCGACTTTTTGCCGATGACCAGCAGCATTAAGAGCGCCTCTTTCCGGGTGAAATTGGGAACCGTGTCTACTTCCCGGCGTCATGACGAGCGATGGAATCGGCTTCTGCCATCGCTCTGCGGATGCAGTTTTCGTGATCCTTTTTTTATACACCTGTGCGGGCGTGAGCAGGTGTGAAAACCAGACCGGTCATCACCGGACAAGATAGAACCACAGTCCACCGCAAAACTTCTCGGCTCGCGCCTACCAGCCCTTGAGGCCCATTATTTTCTTCATTTTTTCTTCGATCTGTTTCTCGACGACCATCATTTTATGGGCATGGGCTTTCTTGATCTTCTTCGTCAGCTGGTTCATGTCGGCCGGTTTTTCCAGAAAATCGACCGCCCCGAGTTTCATGGCCTCGATCCCTTTTTCAAGGGTTGCATGCCCGGTCAACAGGATGACCTGCGTTTCCGGTTTTTTCTTCTTGAGGAGTTTGAGGGCTTCGATTCCGTCCATCTCGGGCATCATCAGATCCACGATGATGGCATCGAAAGATTCTTTTTCCGCCAGCCGAATCGCTTCGGTAGCCGATGAGGCGGTTGACACTTCGATCCCCCGGGCCGCCATGCGCTCGGCCATCACTTCCAGAAAATCTTTTTCGTCATCGACGAGGAGTACTTTTTCAGGCATTTTTCGGCTCCTTTCCTGTTCGATGTTGACAATAACCGGTGCTTCCGGTGTTCACGAGGCCGGCCTCATCGATCGGAAATAATCAGAGTGAGCGTTCCGGCCTCGGTATTCTTGACCAAGCGGGCATCGATAGATGCGGCCAGACAGGGGTCCTGGTCCGAGATCACGGCATCCGGCAAAGGTCCGAAGTGAACGCAGGCGCCCGTCGCGGTCTTTTCGGGCCGCAGGTCGATCGAGCGGCCCCGGCCGGCGGCGGCCATGGCGAACTCGAGGCATAGGAAGAGCGCGTTCAGCAAGCCAAACGGTGACGTTTCGATTTCGACCGGGTCCGAGGACGGCCTTACATCCAGGGTCGTCTCGCACATCGCGGCGAACCGGACCGACAGGGCGGCCAACAGTTGCAGGATCTCGTTCAGGTCCACCTTTTTCAAGGAATCGTCGACGCTGTGGGCGAACCGGTTCATGTTTTTCAACAAGGCGTCGGCCCGCTTGACCTGGTCCATGATTCTTACGGCCAGAGCATTGACCCTTTCCGGGTCCAGCGGCTTGCCGCGTGCCGCCATAGCGGCATAATCCGTCAGCAATCCGGCGTTTTCGTTAATCGTGGCCAGTGAGTTCTTGACGTCGTGGGTGACCGACGCGGTCACTTTCCCAAAAAACAGGAGTCCCGTATCTTTGTTTTTTTGTAATGTCGTGTTCACGCGTCACCTCTTGGGTTACTGAACAGGGTCTGCATCTTTTCGAGCAGAAGTTCGATATCGACAGGCTTCACCAAGTAGACCGCCGTGTTTCCGCCGGCCGTAGCCGACGTGAAGTCTTTCTCCGAGCCATAGCCGGTCAGAAAAATAAATTTCATGTCGGGACATTTGGCCAGCAGTTTTTCACGCAATTCCAGCCCCCCGATTTTGGGCATCTTCATGTCAAGTACGGCCAGGTCGAAACACCCCGACTCCGCCCGCTCTAAGGCGGCGCTGCCGGTCGTGAACCATTCGGCCTCGATGTCGCGCAGAACCAGCCGTTCGCCGAGGGCCGATACCAACTCTTCCTCATCGTCTACGAGTAACACGCGCATGGTTTTGCCTCTTCCTTGGGTTGCGTTTTCAACGGCAATGTGATGGTAAAACACGTTCCTTTGCCGATGTCACTGTCGACAGTGATTTGACCGCCGATTTCATGGGTCAGGTTGCAGGTAATGGAGAGTCCCAGTCCAGTGCCTCCCTGACTGGTTTTAGTCGAGAAAAAGGGTTCGAAAATACGGTGTAGATCCTCTTGGGCAATGCCGCAGCCATTGTCCCGGATTTTGACTGCGACTGCCTCTGCGCCCGCGCGGTTGACCTGAATCGACAAATGACCGCCGTCGCACATGGCGGCAAAGGCGTTGTTGATGATGTTCAGAAAGATCTGCTCGAGTTTACCGCGATCCGATTCGATGACCGGAGTATCGTCCGGCACATCCACCTGGATGCCGAGACTGCGGTATTCGGCTTCCTTTTGCAGAAAACTCAGGACTTCATCGATGATTTCCCCCAGGTGGACCGGTTCGATGGTGGCTTCGAGATTCCGGGCAAAAGTCAACAGTCGCTTGGTAATCTTGCCCGCCCGTTTGACCGAGTTGAGGATCGAATCGAGCTGGCTGTAAAGCTTGGGGTCGTCGGCGTATTGCTTCTTGATGGTGAAGATGTCCTTGACCAGTCCCGCCTTTTCATTGATGATGGCCAGCGGGTTGTTGATCTCGTGGGCCACGCTGGCGGCCATGCGGCCGATGGAGGCCATCTTGTTCGAATATTCCATCTGATGCAGGGCCATGAGCCGTCTCTCATCAGCGGCGTATACCTTGTTCACCATGAAGGTGACGGTACCGATGATCACCGCCATGATGAACGAGACGCTGACCAGCAGGAAGATGATGAGCTCCAGACGGGTTTTGAACCACATTTTCATGAGCTCGCTTTTCTTCTTGACGATCATCAGAATGAACGGTGTGTCTTCGATGAAGCGGTAGCCGATAAACAGTGCTTCACCGGTGGGATTTTCGCCTTCGAACACCTGGGTTTTGTCGGAAAATTCAGGAACGGGCAGAGGGATTTTTTCGAGCACCCGCCCATGGTAACGGGAATTGGTCTGGAGAATCCCCTTTTGGTTAATGATAAAGGCATCTCCGAGACCGCTCAGCTCAAGATTCGACAGCAGGTCCTCGAACGGTTCGATGGCGATGGAGGCACGCAGGACATCGAAGGAGCGATCCGGCAGGCTCTGCTTAACCGCAATGACCAGATGCGGGACGTTGCGGTACCCCAAAAATACGTCGCTGGTATAGACGCTCCGGTCGATGACCTGTTCGAACCAGGGCTGACCACTGTAATCTTTGTCCTTGAGCCCGTATGGTCCCACGTAGGTTTTCTGCTTGCCGGCGGAGTCGACCAACCCCAGATCCACAAAGCCGCCCCCGAAGCTGCGCTTGAGGTTTTCCAGGATGGCCGATAGTCGGTCCGGACTGCTGAGGACCTCGGATCCATTGTCATGCACGATAAAATCGAGCGCCGAGCGACGTTCGGTGAGGAAAAAAGAGATCGCCCGCCGCGTGTTGGAGACCGTGCGGGAGGTTCTCAACAGATATTCGGACACCATGGCGTGCTCGGTGAAGTTGTAGTCGACCAAAGTGATGAAAATAAGAGGCACCAGCGCCACTACGCCTGTGAGTAGAATCGAGAGCCGCCAGATGCGTCGATAGTTGAAGAGGTACTCGGACGCACCCGGGGCAGACACACGCATCTGTTTGTCCCAGAAGGTGGGTTTCAGGTTTACAAGTCCGAACATGTTGGCTCCTGTCATTTTTTCAATGCCGGCGGTAATAGCGTTAACGATCCGCCTCGATCGGCTTCATGTCGTCGCGCGTGCGGCGAATTTTATCGTGGGCGGCTTTGATGGTCCCGCTCAGCTCGTCGATATCGACCGGCTTTTGCAGGTAGGCAAACGCTCCCAGTTCCATGCACACTTTTTTATCGGCTTCCGATCCGTGGCCGGTCAAAATGATGACCTCGATCGCCGGTTGGGTCTTTTTAACGCGGCGCAGCACCTCGATGCCGTCGATACCGGGCATTCTGAGATCCAGGATCATGACATCCGGTTCGTCCTCCCGGGCCACTTCCAGGGCCGATTCGCCGTCATAGGCCACGGCCGAGCCCAAATCACGCATCATCAAGCGCTCGGAGAGCGTTTGGACGAATTCCCTTTCATCGTCCACCAGCAGAATTTTGGAGGGGATTTCGAAATCCTGGCGGCGGTAGATGTCGGCCTGGTAATACCCCGGTCCCACCTTGCTCTCCACCGATGTGACACCCGGTACACGGTTTGCAATCGACGTGAGTTCGTCTTCGAGGCGGTTGAGCATCAGAACGTGCTTGTTGATGGTCAAGGTGACGGCACCGGAGCGGGCCTTGACGCCGACGTTGTGGCCTTCCGTAATCAGGGCTGTTTCCACGCGGGCGGCGAGATTAAAATCGTCGACGGCTTTTTTGGATCGGCTGGTGGGCTTCACAACGGCTTTGGCGATGTTTTCGGTGATCGTGCCGGCCACTTCGGCCGGCGGTATTTTGTCGGTTGGAACCACGATATCATAGAGGGACGCATCCCACTGATCTTTGGTGTCGAATAGCATCTGCGTCCAGGCGGCGCGCTCCTCGTCTTCGCGGCGGATGATTTTCAGCGCCTCCAGTTCGGACATCTTGTGCTCGCGGAGGGCAGCAGCAACCCGCGCCTTCATATCCGCGATCAGGCAAACCCGCAGCACGTGGCCGATGTCGCGCGGGATGAGCTGACCGGCAAAGCCGGTAATGATCAGGCCGTCATCGGCGAGACGCTCGGCCAGGGCCACCCGCAGGTGCGCCAGTGACCGCTCCCGTTCATGGGTGAATTTATTGAAGACCGAGGTTTTAGCCGAAAACGCCCGCTCGATCTTGTTTGCCGGGATATGAGAGATACGGCTGGCATCGGCAACGACATCTTTGTCCGCGATCAGACCGTAACCGGTTTGAGAGAGGACTTCCTCGACCACCTGTTTCTCGTTGCAAAAGCTGCCGCTGAATATTGTGATGACTGGCATGTTCAACCCCTCCTTTATTTAGGCTTCGATAAGTCGGCAAACGGTCAACAGAGGACAGGCCTCTTCTTGGCCGTTCTCGTGAGCGGTTTGATGGACGGTGGTGATGGCCTTTTCCATTGTCGGGAAAATATGATCTTCCCCGAGTTTGGCCGGAAAGTGCGTCCGTCTGAACACTTCCATCACCGACTCGTTGACGCCGCTCATCGATATGTCGACACCGGCGCTTCTGACCCGGTCTACCAGCAATGACAGGGTTTCTTCACCGGATGCATCGATGTCGTTGATCCCATTGGCAACGATAATGATGTGTTTGAGATTCCTTTTAATGCGCATTATTTCCATTATCTTGTCTTCCAGATAGCTGGCGTTGGCGAAAAACAGGGGGCCGTCGAAGCGCACCATGGCCACGTATTCGCATTCCCGCAGGCCGTGGGTCGTTACGCAGCGCAAGGCCTCGTCCTCGGCCCTGGCCAGGGAAACCACGCTGGGGCGCATGCTCTTGTACAGAAAGACCATCAGGGAGAGCACGACTCCGATCATGATCCCTTTGTCCAGATGGGGGGCAAACGCCAGGGTGCTGACGAACGAAATGATCGAGATAGCACCGTCGTACCATTTGGCTTCCCAGGCGTGGATGAAGCCGGTAACGTTTACCAGGCCGATGACGGCCATCATGATGACCGCTGCCAGGACGGCTTGAGGCAGATGATAGAGCAACGGGGTGAAAAACAACAGCACGATCACAACCGCCAGGCTGGTGAAGACGCTTGACAATCCGGTAACGGCCCCGGCCTGAAGATTGACTGCCGAACGCGAAAACGATCCGGATGTCGGATAGCTCTTGCCGATGGAGCCACAGATATTGGCCAGCCCCTGACCGATGAGCTCCTGATTGGGGTCGAGGCGTTGTCCGGTTTTTCCGGCCATGGCCTTGGCGATGGAGATCGCTTCCATGAACCCCAGGAGTGAAATAATCGCTGCAAACGGTAATAGATGCAACATGATCCCCAGGTTGATGGGCGGCACGTTCAGCGCCGGCAGGCCCTGCGGGATTTTACCGACCACGGCGCCGCCGCCCATCATCAAGAGATTTTGCGTGTCAAGGGGTTCGTTGCCGACCTTGATGCGCCAGGTTCGCCCGTCGGTTTCCATTCCGGCGGGAGTCTTGTCTTTTGGATAGAATTTCAGGGACCCGTCGGCTTGAGGTGCCGCCGCGAGAAGAAGATATCTGAGCTGCTGCCGGCTCTCGTGGGCTTCTGCCTTCTTGCGCGCGATGTTCAAATTCACGACGTTCACATCGTGCTCGGCATCCAGGACACCGATCTGGTTATGATTCTGCTTGGCCGTGTTGAGCGCTTCACTCAGGTGGGTCCGCTCTTCGGAGAGCGACGGAATTGACGAGGCGGCCTCGTTGAAACTTTCGATCAGGTTGCGGGCGGCAGGGGATTCGATGGCCTCTATGGTAACGGTCTGATCGTGTTGGAACCCGGTGGCCCAGGAGATGACAGTGGTGATGACGACGGCCACCAGTACGTTGGGAATGCGCGGTGAGAGCCATTTGAGACCGTACATGACGGCGAAAGCGAAGATACCCATCAGCAGGGTCGGCCAGTAGGTGTAGTGAACCGCCGCCTTGATGACCTGTACGATAGTTTCGTAGTGGTGCGGAGCCGTGTCGACATAGACGCCGAACATTTTGGACAGCTGGGAGGAGGCGATGATCAGGGCAGCTGCATTCGTGAAGCCGTTGACAACCGGGTGAGATAAAAAATTGACCACCAGTCCCAGCCTCAGCACGCCCAGGACCAGCTGGAAGATGCCGACCATAAGAGCCAGCAGGATGGCATAAGCGATGTACCCGGGGCTGCCGCCGGTGGCCAGGGGTGCGAGGGAGGCGGACGTCATCAAGGAAACCACCGCAACCGGTCCGGTGGCGAGCTGGCGGCTCGAGCCGAACAACGCCGCAATCATCGGCGGCAGAAAAGAGGCGTACAGGCCGTAATAGGCCGGCAGTCCAGCCAGCTGGGCGTAAGCCATCGATTGAGGGATCAGAACCAGGGCCACGGTCAGGCCCGAGAGCGCGTCAAACCGCAGAGACGTCATATCGTAGTTTCTGAACCAGGTCATGAAAGGAAATACCTTTGCCAACATGTGCCGCTCCTATCCTGAAGGTTGAAAGTTCATGAGAATCCGACTGATCGATGTGATGAGGTCGTCGTAGAGCGCACCCGCATCGTAAAGGTTGTAGGTGTTGAACCGTACCAGGCCGTCGACCATCGTGAAGATGATCAATGCGGTTCTGCGGGCCGGCAGTTCTGCGACCGAACCGTCTTTTTGACCGGTCAAAATGGCCCTTTCGAATATGTCGATGAAGCAGTTGTAGATCGATTCCAGATAGTCCCGACAAACCGGGTTGACACGGGCCAGTTCATAGGCATCGTGGCGGTGCAGGAGCAGAAAGCGGTCTTCCATCTTTCCGGCCAGGTAGAGGTAGAAGCCAACCACTTCCTTCATCATTTCCAGGCCGGAGTTGAAATTCCTTTGCGCCAGATATCCATCGAATTCCTTGAGGATCTCTATCTTGAACTCTTCTAGAATGGCGAGAAAGAGCTCTTCCTTGTTGTTGTAATGGTAAAAGATCGTTCCCTGGGCGACACCGGTTATTTTGGCCAGCTCGGCCATGGACGTGTCCTTGTAGCCTTTGAGCGAGAGCATTTTGGTCGCCACTTGCAGGATCTGGTCTTTTTTGTTCATAGGCACGGCATTTCTTGCTAACTGAGTACTCAGTCAGTTTCTCATGCCTACCCAAACCTTAAGGTTCTGTCAAGGAAAAATTTTTTTCGCCCTAAAAAATGCTATTTGGGGACGGAAACCAATCAGATAGCGGGATGGCAGGCGGCGCTGTAGGGTGCCAAGGCAGAGCGGATCCGTTGCCGGATCAGCGACCTGGGTACTGGAAGGAGTTCTCCGGACTGGATGGTCGGGTAGAGGTCCGGAAAATACTGGCTGAGAAGCATGAGCGGAATGGGACGGTCCAAGTTGACGAGCAACTGCTCAACGGCCTGATTGACTGGGGGAAGATTCCAGTAATACCGGATGCGGTCCCGGTAGCTGTAGTGACGTAGGAAATTGAGATCAGCCGCCGAACCGCGATAATATGACCGCCAGTGCTCGGGGTGGCTCAGCATGACGGATTCCAGAACCTCCCGGAGACCGGAGAGTCGGACACCGTGTTTGCCGGTTAGCCAATCGGTTTCAATATGAGACAAAGCGAACAGCGTTTCACGGTAGGCATTGGTCAGGCAGGGGCCGGCCTTCAGGAGGGTGAAGTGATCTCGGACCATCTGTGCCAGAGCCTCCGGAGTCTGGTAATCGGTGGCGTGAATCTCATAGGTCATGATGCCGGGCAGTTTGGCGTGACTGGCGGACAGCGCGGCCGCCTTGTCCGATTGGTAGCGGGCGACCCGGGTGTCGCCGAAGTCCACTCCGGGCTGAACCACAACCGCCATTACCCGCTCCCAGGCTGCATCGAGGCCGACCGACCGCAAACACCTTTCGGTCACTGCAATGATTTGGGCTACTTCCCCGGCTGTGGTCACTTTCAACTGAGCGGGATCTTCCAAGGCGCCGCCGGGAGGCGGGACCTCGGCGCCGATGACATACAGCGGCCGGGGACGGTTCGCCGGTTGCCGTTCTGCGGCCGCTTCGGCCGCGCGGCAAAGGACGGCAGCCCGCTCGGCCGTGATTTCCATCGGCAGGTGCGATCCGGGATCGTCCGCACACGCCAGACCGGTATCGAGATGGATCTTGCAGAAGCCGGCCGCAACACATTCTCGTACGAACTCTGTGGCGAAATTCATGGCTTGGGCGGCGGGCTTTTTCCTCCAGGGATGGGGACCAAGGTGATCGCCGCCGACCAGCACCTTCTCCAGGGGAAATTCAGCGGCAGCTGCCAGGGATTGAACCAAGGTGACGAATTCCGCGGGCCTCATGCCGGTGTAGCCGCCAAACTGGTTGACCTGGTTGGCGGTGGCCTCCACCAGGAGCACATCACCGTCTGCCGCCGCCTGTTCGATGGCGGCTTCCAAAACGCTTCGGTGCGACGAGCAGACGGCGGTGATGCCCCCTATTTTGCCGGTTAAGTGATCATAACGCAGCCCTGTCAAACGGTCTGTCACGATGGGATTCCTGTTGATTGTGGCTTCCGGCACAGCCGGGTCTTCCGCCGAGTTGCGGTTTCCTTTTATCGGCTAACATAAGCAAGATCGGATCACAAATAAAGGGAAAACGGTTTAGCCGGTTGAGCCCGTTAAGCCAGTTGAGCCGATTGAGCCGGTCAAATTGGTAGACGCGGACGGCAAATGGCGAAGGGCCAATCATTCAAGGGCGACCAGCTTAATGGCTGGGCGATCTTAACCGGCTAAACGGGCCAAACGGGCTAAACCGGCTTAACGGCCCTGGCGTTTTTCGCCATGGACCATCACGGCCATCACCGCTGTTTGCAGAGTCGAGAGCCCGACGAAATACCAGATCCAGGCCGGAACGCCTCCCAAAAGAGGGTGTGTTTTACCCCAGGACCAGACATCGATTGATAAAAGAAAAATCGAGCCCAACAGGAAGGTGAAAGGACTGCGGAGCCAGGCCGGCCAGAAAAAGACCAGGGTGCGTTCGCGCCACGCCAGGTAAAGATGAGGCAGCAGGTAGGCTGCAAAGGCCGTCAGCATGACCCACACGACCGGTAAAAAACCACCGCTTGGAAGCCACTTCAAGTAAAAGGCAACCAGAACGGCTTCTCCGCACACAATGGAGAGGATAGCCGGTGGCGCATAGCGGCGGCGGAAATAGAGACCGAAGATAACGGTGGGAAACAGGACCGCGAGGCCCGTAAAGGTCTGGGTGGCGATTTGAAGAATCGTGGCCGGTGGCCGGTAGGCCAGGGCCAGACCCATCAATCCGAGAAAGACCACGAACAGTCGCCCGGTTGTGCTCTCTTCTTTTTTTTCCCGGCGCACCAACGGCAGAACATCGCGTGTGAATATGGAGCTCAGCGTCAATAACTGGGAGTCCATGGTCGACATCAAGGCGGCCATGCCGGCTGCGATGACCAGGGTGGCCATGACGTCGCCCGATATCGAGGTCATCAGCATCGGGAGAATGCGGTCGGCTTGTTTGCCGGTCAGGTCCGGTATCGTCAACCGGCCGATAACCCCGATGGCAATCGGCATGATGAAGACCACCGTGCAAACCAGGGGATAGAGGAGCATGATACGGTCGATGGTTCGCCGGCTCCGGGCGGCAAAGAAGCGTTGAAACAGCTGGGGGAACATCGGGTCGCAGAAAAACCAGAGCATCATGAAGCTCAGCCAGATACCCGGTGAATATTTTCCCAGGGCGCCGGGACGCGAGAAAAGCTCGGGTGAAAGGGCCAGGATCTTCTGGTTGGCTGCCGCAAAGCCGCCGTGATGTCGAAGGACGACCACCAGGGATGCAAAGAGCATGACGAACATCACCGCGCCCTGAAACAAATCGGTCCAGGCCACTGCCCGCATGCCGCCCCGCAGGGTATAGAGCAAGATGATGACGGTGACCAGAACGCAGCCGGCGAAATACGGTAGACCGAGCAGTTCTTCGAGGGCGTATCCGGCCGCCATCGGCTGCAGGGCCAGATAAGGGATGGTGAAGACGACCATGACCACAGCAAAAATGAAGGAAAGTGTCCGGCTGCCATACAGGTGGCGGATCAACTCCGGAGGCGTGACCACACCGCTACTGCGGCCAATTTGCCAGATCCTGCGGCCGATGATCCAGAAGGTAATCGCCATGAAACCGGTGCCGAAACCCATAATCGGGAAAAAGGCATAGCCATCGCGGTAACCGGCGCCCGAGGTGCCGAATACGGTGAAGGCCGAAAAGTTGGTGGCCACCATGGTGCCCAGCAACACCAAGGTGCCGAGTCTGCGAT
>JARFQH010000347.1 GCA_029287875.1 Desulfobacteraceae bacterium
GGCTTGATTTTCGCACGGCGCAGTTTTCGCAAGGTTGCGGGCGATCATAAAATGCGCTGTGACACAGCTGCCCGACGATGTCGGTGTTTTCATCGGTGTCCGACCGGCAGTTGGTCGCCAGTATTCTAAAATCCGGCGAAACGACAATCAGGCGCTTCTTAAAGGCTTCGATCGCCTTTAATAGATATTCGCGTTCTTTTTCCGAATGCATGATGCCCTCTGCGGGAAAAGCTACGTCAACAGGGAAGCCTGAAGAACCGACAAGCGGTTCGCCCATTCAATCGTCAGAAAGAAATGCAGACACAAACGTGAGAACCAGGGTTCAGTTGGGAGTTCATCAGACGCGGATCGTATCATAGCGATATGATACCCAATAAGCCATAACCACTTTGAAAATGCAATTAAATAATAAAATCGTCAGGCTGTTCTATTCGCCGATAAGCTTCACCAGAACACGCTTGCGGCGGCGTCCGTCGAATTCACCATAGAATATCCGTTCCCAAGTGCCGAAGTCGAGCCGGCCTTCGGTTACGGCCACGACCACTTCACGGCCCATTACCTGGCGTTTCATGTGCGCATCTGCATTGTCTTCCCCCACGTTGTGACGGTACTGCGAAACCGGTTCGTGCGGGGCCAGTCTCTCGAGCCAAACTTCGTAGTCATGGTGCAGTCCCGACTCGTCGTCATTGATGAAGACGGAGGCGGTGATGTGCATGGCATTGACCAGGCAGAGGCCTTCTTTGATGCCGCTTTCCTGAAGACACCGTTCCACCTGGGGGGTGATGTTGATGAAAGCCCGCCGGGTGGGGACTTCGAACCATAATTCCTTGCGATAGCTTTTCATACTTCTCCTCCAATGATCACTTTTAATGGATCGTGAACCTATTTGAGTCCGTAAATTTTTTTACGGGCCCCGGCGGCCTTGAGCAGCGGTTCGACGTTGACGTCCACATAATCAAACACCCGCGCCCGTTTCTTACCGGGTGCCGGTCGTAGAATTCTTCCCAGATATTGAATGATGCGGCCGCTGAATCGCACCGGTGTGGCCATGAATAGCGTTGTGAGCTCGCGGCAGTCGAATCCCTCGCCGATCAACTGGCCGGTGGCGATGAGAACCTTGATACGACCCTCCTGGAGGCGGTCCATCACCGATTGACGCTGGGCGGCGTTCAAGTCCCCGGTTAGAATGTCAACGGGCAGTGAGAAACCGTAGCGCAGAAGAGCCCCCAGCGACTCACAGTGCTTCTTACGATCTGTCAGCACGAGGCAGATCCCTGGGTGACTGCCCGCTTCGGCGGCGATATCGGCGGCGATGAGTCGGTTTCGATCATCGTCGAGCGTCAGTTCGGAGAGCATTTTGCTGTACTCCTGGACCGGATCGTAATAGGGTTTGAACTCGGTTTCGCGAAAGATGATGTCGGCCGGCAGAACCTGGCCGGTTCGAATCAGATCATTTTTCTCGACCTGGTGATGCACGTCTCCAAGGTGCCAGAAGATCAGCTTGGAGAGATTGTCTCGGCGCCAGGGTGTTGCCGAGAGGCCCAGCATGTACCTTGCGTCAAATTCGGTAACGGCATCGGTAAACGTGCGGCTCGGTGTGCGGTGGCATTCGTCGACGATCAGATGCCCGACCTGCGGTGCCACAGTCTCGGCGCATTTGTAAAGGGATTGAACCAGGGCGACGGTTATTTTTTCACCGATTTTTTTCTTGCCGCCGCCGATGCGGCCGATTTCTTTTACCGGAATATTCAAGAAGGTTTCGATGCGCTCGGACCACTGACGGGCCAGATCGGCGGTGTGCACGATGATCAGTGCGGGCTGTTTGCGTTGGGCCAGGATGTAAAGGGCCATGACGGTCTTGCCGGAACCGGTCGGGGAATTCAGGGTGCCGAACTCTTTGCGCAGCATATGCTGAACAGCCTGCTGCTGGAAGGGGCGCAGCTGCCCGCTGAAGGCATAATCCACCGGCGGCAAAATGCGCCGACGGTCCTCGACCGTATAGGCGATATCGAGCCTGCGGCAGGTGGTGATCAGCTGGCGGATGAAGCCGCGTGGAATCTCAAGACCGCCGCCCCCGAGACGGTAATAAAAGCGCAGCTCTTTCGGAACACCGCGATTCCAGCGTCCCATGCGGGCGTTTTCGAGGTACTTGGGATTGGGGAATTTCAACCGTTGAGTCAGCAGATCATAGAGCTGCGGCGGGATTCCGGTTAATCTGAGATTGTTACGCAGAAAAATGTTCAATTTAGCAGAAGACAAGGTCAATCGTTTCGGTTTGTCTATAAAAAGTTTAACCGCCGTGTTTCATCAAGGCCCGGGCCACCTCGATGTCATAAGCCTGCTTGGGGTCGATGGTCTTTCCGTCATATAACGCCGCTGCCTCCCGGATGGCGCCGTAGGGAACCCAGCCATGGGTTTTCCACAGTTCCGGATCTTCGGAATTCCACATCCTGAAACAGATTTCACCGTGCATTTCCTTAACGTACATCCGGAATTTTTTTTGCAACGGATTCGGGTAGTAGTACAACCCACGATCATCTTTCATGCTGCGTCTCCTGCTTCTAATTATTCCGGTTGATTCTTCAACCAATGAGATGTGCCGCCGGGCAAAATTAATCTGAGAGTATTATATTTACCGTCTCCCTTTCAACCCCAACTATGGGGTTAACTGAACCGTTCGATATTCAAGACGGATAAGTTGATATCCGGGCGCTCACCGGCAGCCAGCTGGGCAACCAATTTTCCGGTTACGGGCGCCAGAGATATGCCTTTCATTGCGTGGCCGGTGGCGACAATGAGATTGTCAAGGTTGTTTGGCCTTCCGATGTGGGGCAATCCATCCGGCGTGCAAGGTCGCAGGCCGCGCCAGATTTCGATTAAATCAAGTGAACGCGGGTCAAAATCCGGCAGATATAATGGGATGCTCTTCAAAATCGCATTTACCCGGCGAAGGTTGATCGCAAGATCCCAGCCGGCCAGTTCCAATGTCCCGGCGAGCCGCAAAACGTCGTCCATAGGCGTGACCGCCACCTTGGCCTCCACTAGAACCAGGGGCATCTCCGGGAAGTTCAGCGGCCGTTTGTAACTGATGCTGTAGCCTTTCGCCGGCTCAACGAACAATCTGATTCCGAGATCATGCACGATTATCGGGGACCAGGATCCTCCGGCCAGAACAATCTCATTCGCCGTAAAATCACCGCGCGTCGTCAGCACCGACGTAATCCTGCGGCCAGACTTCTTCATCCCGATGACTTCGGTATTCGTGTGGATGGCGACACCGTTTCGTTCGGCATGCCGGGCCAGGCCGAGGACAAACCGCTCGGGCACCAAGTGGGCATCCCGAGTATAAAAAACGCCGCCGACGATGTTGGTTCGGATTGCAGGAAGCAAACTGTGGATTTCGTCCCTGCCCAGGATCCGGTTTTCAAGACCGAATTGTCGCAGCAGACCGGTGGTTCGCACTCCTTTTTCGAATTCCCGACAGTCGCGGTAGGCATCAACGATTCCTTTTTGCCGGAGTCCGATATCGATTTTCTCGATGGTCGCCAGTTCTT
>JARFQH010000243.1 GCA_029287875.1 Desulfobacteraceae bacterium
CCCCGAGCGGCCGCCAGAGCTCGCACGCCAGCGCGGAAGTCCGCAAAGCCGCCATCAAGCACAAGATTCCCTATATCACCACCACCGCCGCCGCCATTGCGGCGGCCAAGGGCATCGCCGCCCGTCGGGAGGGCGCCCCCAGGGTGCGACCGCTGCAGGAGTACCACACCAACATCCAACAGTGTTTAGTGGCAGAGGACTTGAAAGGGGCCGGGAGAAAAACCGGCGACGGTTAAAGACGTAAAGCCCCAAAAGGGGCGACGACGGGATACGCGGCATCGAGAACATCCTCCGAGATGCCGCCGTGCTGCCGACTGGTGTAGCATCCGCAGCGTTGGCCGCTGCGATCGGGCACCCGCAGGGTGCAACCATCATCGCTGAAAATGTCCATTTGACCTTGACTGCGGATTGGTCCTATGGGAATGTCCGTGTGCGACCGGTCCGCAGGATACACCGGCAGCCTCTCGGCCTCCGAGCAATGCCATATTACCGTTCGCGGTTCGTAAAAAAGCCTCCTTTCCGGCAACTGGAGAGACCGATCCCCGATCTTTCCGGTCGAAATCATTGGAAATAAATATGAAAAGCGGACCCTCACATAAATTTGGTTGGAGCAAGACCACCCTGCTGCTGCTGGCGCTTTTCATTTCGACCCTCTTCATCTCGATGATCCGGCAGTTCCTGATTGTCATTTTTCTGGCCGGGATCTTTTCGGCCATGTTCCAGCCAATTTTCCAGCGGTTCGTGCAGTGGTTCAAGGGAAGAAGAAACCTCGCCTCCGTCATGACCCTGGTGACGATCTGCCTGATCGTCATCCTGCCGCTGTTCCTGCTCTTCGGCATCGTGACCGCCCAGGCCATCAAAATCAGCAACGAAGTGGGGCCGTGGGTGGCCAACCACATCAAGGAGCCGACCAGTTTCGCCGATTTTTTCCAATCGCTGCCGTTTTACGACTACTTCCAGCAGTACAAGGAACTGATCCTCAAAAAGGCCGGGGAACTGGTGGGAAGCATCAGCACCTTCCTTGTCGAGAACTTGGCCCAGGTCACCCGCTCGACCATCGTTTTCATTTTTCTCTTCTTCGTTTTCCTCTACACAATGTTCTTTTTTCTGAAGGATGGCAAATTGCTCCTGGACCGCATACTCTATTATTTGCCCCTGGCGAGCCACGACGAAGAGCGGCTGCTGGAGAGGTTCTCCTCGGTCTCCCGGGCCACTCTCAAGGGAACCCTGGTCATCGGCGTAATCCAGGGGGGGCTGGCCGGTCTGGCCTTCTGGGCCGTGGGCATCGATGGATCGGTTTTCTGGGGGGCTGTGATGACCTTTCTGTCGGTCATCCCGGCGGTCGGCTCCGCGCTGGTGTGGGTTCCGGCGGTGATCATCCTGGCCGCCATGGGGCATTATCTAAAGGCCCTTTTGCTCCTGATCTTCTGCGGACTCCTGGTGGGAAGCATGGACAACCTTCTCCGGCCGAAAATGGTCGGGCGCGATACCAGGATGCACGAACTGCTCATCTTCTTCGGTACTCTGGGAGGAATCAGCCTCTTCGGCATCATCGGCTTCATCATCGGCCCGATCGTGGCCGCGCTTTTTGCCACCATTTGGGAAATCTACGGGGAAACCTTCAAAGAGTATCTGGAATGAAACGCCAGGCGGCCGCACCGGCAGTCCAAGAGCCGCAAACAGCTGTCACCCCTACTTATTTTCTCGCCCTATCGACCGTCGCGTGTTTCTTCGATGATGCCTGCCAGGCGGTCGGGATAATCGGTCATGATCCCGTCGACACCGGCTTCAATCAGCCGCCGCATAGTCCCTTCCGCGTTGACCGTCCAAGCGGCTACCGTCAGGTTGCGGGCGTGGGCTGCGGCAACGAATCGGCGCGACACGACCGCCAGTCCCTTGAAAGTCACCGGCACCTGCAGGGCCTGCATGGCCGGAGAGTAAAGGAAGGCCAGGCCTGCCCGGCTGAGCAGGTAGAACCACAGTGCTTCGGACGGTCCGGCCGAGGTCGCCACCCCGGGGCAGACCTGACGAAAGCGCTCCAGCACGCCGGCATGCACCGAGGCCACCAAAACGCGGGTAATTCGGCCATGCCGGCGCAGCATGTCGCAGACCGATTGGCTGACCTCCGGCCGTTTTTCCTTGATCTCCGTGATTAAGGGCGTTTCGGCGAAGGCCGCGAGCACCTCGCTCAGGGTGGGAACCGTGATGCCGCGGCCCCTGAACGGAAAACTCCGCCCCTGGTCGGCCGTCCAGCGGAAGCCGGCATCCAGTTTTTTGAGCTGCGCCAGGGTCATCTCGTTCACGGCGCCGCGGCCGTCAGTGGTGCGGTCCACCGTCGCATCGTGCAGCACGACCGGATGCCCGTCGGCGGTGGTGCGCACATCCATTTCCAGGACATCGGCACCGGCCGCCAAGCTGCGCCGAAACGCCGCCAGGGTGTTTTCGGGCCCCAGCCCGCTACCTCCACGGTGGGCGATCACCTGGAAACCGGCCGCAGCGAAGTACGGGTGCGGTGGTGCCGGACGCGCCTGCAGCCACACACCGCCCAACACGATTAACGCAAGAATAAGGGTGGTAAGAAATATGGTGAGGATTCGTTTTCCCATCGGCAATTCCGAGGCGATTTCAAATATTGAAAATCAAAACCGAATTTAGTTCTTCTTACCTCAATCACGAAAATAGGACGTAACACGGTAAAAAGGTGGGCACCTCCGCCCGGGTGAACCGTTGCAAAAAACGGCTGAAACTCGTCGCCAACGGACTCTATGCCCGGACCAATCCCGTCTTCGCATAATGATTTCGGATACAGCTTGAAAATCGTGCCTTCCAAGTGGCATCGGTATAGGGTCCGGTC
>JARFQH010000273.1 GCA_029287875.1 Desulfobacteraceae bacterium
GCCCGCCTCGATCGAAAAGCCCGCGCTCCTGACTCACGCACACAAGAACAGCAACATGACGCACCTTCAGCCGGTTCCCGCGCACGACGCTAAAATCGGCAAACCGCTCTTGATCACCGCAGAAGAGGTCGAAGGCGAAGCCCTCGCGCCCCTGGTCGTCAACAAACTCAGGGGCACTCTTCACGTAGCGGCCGTTAAGGCGCCTGGATTCGGCGACCGCCGAAAAGCCATGCTGGAGGATATTGCCATCCTGACTGGCGGGCAGGTGGCCTCTGAGGATTTGGGGATCAAGCTGGAAAACATGTCAATCAACGATCTCGGCAGCGCCAAGCGGATTACCATCGACAAGGACAACACCACCATCGTCGACGGAGCCGGGTCCCGTTCCGCCCTGGAAGGTCGTGTCAAACAGATTAGAGCCCAAATCGACGAAACGACCTCGGACTACGACCGCGAAAAGCTTCAGGAGCGTCTGGCTAAACTGATCGGCGGTGTAGCGGTGATCAACGTCGGTGCAGCTACCGAGACCGAAATGAAAGAGAAAAAGGCCCGCGTCGAAGACGCACTCAACGCGACCCGCGCCGCGGTTGAAGAGGGTATCGTCCCCGGGGGCGGCGTAGCACTGGTAAGGTGCCTGCCGGGTCTCGAAAAACTGCGCCTGAAAGGCGACCAAAAGCTGGGGGTAAAAGTTGTCATGCGGGCCATCGAAGAGCCGCTGCGGCAGATCGCCAACAATGCCGGCCAAGAGGGATCGGTTGTTATCGACAAGGTCAAGAACGGTGAAGGCGCCTTCGGGTACAACGCCGAAACGGATGACTACGGAGACCTGATTGAGGCCGGTGTCATCGATCCGACCAAGGTTGTCCGCTTTGCCCTGCAGAATGCCGGTAGCGTGGCATCACTGATGCTGACCACCGAGGCAATGGTGGCCGATAAACCGGAAGAAAAATCGGAACCCATGGGCGGCGGTGCACCTGGTATGGGCGGCATGGGCGGTATGGGTGGTATGGGCGGCATGATGTAAGACGCCAGTCACCCCATCGTCGTCGCAGCCATTTTCGGGCTGGATTTAAACCCCCGTGCAACATGCACGGGGGTTTTTTTGTGCCGCCTCGGATTTCTTGACTTTTTGGCCTAAATCTTTTAAAATTATATACAATTCATAGGGATAACATCAATTGATTCACAATTGGAGCTTCGAATGAAAATGAAATGGAAGCAAGTTTTCGGGATGGGACTGACGGCAGTTTTTCTGGCGACCGGCATTACCGGCGCGCCGGTTTCCGGTCTGGCGGCCGATGCGCAGCCCGCTGCCCGGTCCAAGAACACGCCCGGCATTGCCGGTGAAATCGTCGAGACGGAAAGCGGCATCTATTATACTGTAAAGAAGGGCGACACCCTCTGGGATCTTTCCAGGAAATTTGCCGACACCCCCTACCTGTGGCCCGACCTGTGGAGTGGAAATGACCAGATTGCCAACCCCCACCGTATTTATCCCGGCCAGCGGATCCAGCTGTATCGGCGCGATGATGTCGCCAAAGTCAGCAAACCGGCTGCGACCTCACAGCCGACGCCCGCACCTGTATCTACATCGCCGAAACTCGACCAGTTCGCCTTTTCACGCATCGACAGGGTCGGATTCATTCGGGACCCGGCGGTCATCCCCAGTGGTCGGATCTTTAAGGTCCTCGGCATCCATAAAATGATCACCGCCGATGATACGGTTTACATCAGCCGTGAAGACGGTCAGGTTCTCAGCCCCGGGCAGCGTTACACCATATACCGCACCCTGGGGGAAGTGCGCAATGTTGTCACGGATCAATACCTTGGCGTTCAACACTACATTCTGGGCACAGTCGAAATCACCCAGCTCGAACCTGAATATGCCGTGGGTCGGGTGATCAAGGCTTTCGGACGCATCCAGAAAGACGACCTTCTGATGCCCTACGAGCGTCAACCGGAGAAGATCGCCAAAGTCACCCCGCCGCCGGGCATCGTCGGCGAAGTCATTATGGCCGAAGAACACAACCAGCTTCTCGGTGACAACGTCATCGCCTTTATCAACCGTGGCGCAAATGACGGCGTCAAGACGGGCCAGATTTTCGATATTTACTTCCAGGATGACGTAAGCGTTTACCCGAAACCGGCCGAAAAAACACGCCTGAAACCGGTTGTCTTCGGCCAATTGGTGGTTCTGCGCACGGAAGCCACTACCTCCACGGTGTACATCACGCAAACCAAGAATGTCATTCATCCGGGTGCAAAGTTTTCTTCACCGGAGTTGTAAAAAAAGTCTTTTAAACCACTTATCCAATATAGTTCGTAAAAAAAATCCCCCTCGGACGACCGTTATATCGGAAGCCAAGGGGGATTTTTTTGGGTCACTTCAAAGTGAGTTGATAATTTCACCAAAATGCATTTGAGACAAAAATAGAATTAAACCGCAAATAGAAACTTGAAACTCGAAACTTGAAACTCAGAACCCGCAACTCGTAACCCGATAAATCGACGACATCCTTTAATCCCGCCAAAGATAGGCGGGACTAAACAGGCTCAATCCCGCTATAGCGGGACGGGACTAAACCGACTCTCAAAACTGCTCCCATGTCACTTTGAGGACTTCCTCAAAGGTCGTCGTGCCCTCCATCATTTTCTTGATTGCGGATTCCCGCAGGGTGAACATGCCCTCTTCGCGGGCGCGACTGCGCAGTTTTTCCACGTCCGTATCGGTAATTGTCAACTTCTTGAGTGATTCGGTATAGGGTAAAACTTCGAAAATTCCGGTTCGTCCCCGATAGCCCGTGGTGCGGCATTTGATGCAGCCTTTGCCACGGTAAAGGGTCACGCTACCCCTGTTGCCGATATTCAATCCCAACTCGGCCAGCTCGGCGGCATCCATTTCAAACGCTTCTTTGCAGTAAGGACATATTTTTCGAACCAGGCGCTGACCCAAAATCCCTACCAGGGTCGCCTGGATCAGGAACGAGGGCACGCCGAGATCGAGCAGGCGCGTCACGGCCGAGGGCGCATCGTTGGTGTGAAGGGTGGAGAGCACCAGATGGCCAGTCAAAGCCGCCTGCACCGCATTGCGGGCGGTTTCCAGATCACGCATCTCGCCGATCATGATGATGTCCGGATCCTGGCGCAGGATGGTACGCAGTATGTTGGCAAAAGTGACCCCGATCCCAGGATGCACGCCGATCTGGTTGAAATCCTCGTGGATCATTTCAATCGGGTCCTCTACGGTGACGACGTTGTTCTCCTGGGTCGAGAGCCGGCGGAGGGTGGAGTAAAGCGTTGTCGACTTGCCGCTGCCGGTGGGTCCACACACCAGGACGATACCGTGCGGCATCTGAATAAATTGTTTGTAACGGGTCAGATCGGTTGCGGTGAACCCGTTTTCGGACAGATCCTGAAAGAGAATATCCGGGTCCATCACGCGCATGACCACCTTTTCACCAAAGGCCACCGGCACGGTGGAAATCCGTATCTCCACCTCCACGCCCCCCTTGTCGGTCTTGATCCGGCCATCCTGGGGCCGTCGTTTTTCGGATATGTCCAGCCTTGACAGCGTTTTGATGCGGCTGATGATGGCATTGTGGACTTTCTTGGGCAGCTTGTAGACCGTGTGCAGAACACCGTCGATTCGCATCCTCACCAGCAAGATCTCGCGTTTGGGTTCGAGGTGGATGTCGCTGGCCCGCTGTTCGAAAGCGTAAAGCAGGATGTGGTTGACCGCATTGACGATGTGCTGATCCGTGGGGGGCAGGTCTTCGTCC
>JARFQH010000356.1 GCA_029287875.1 Desulfobacteraceae bacterium
CAACCGGAATCCTGACGGTCTTGGGTTCGGGTATCCGGGACGAATCGGCGGTTTCCATCAACCGGAGGGTGCCGGCCTTGAGGGCGGCCAGCGAAATTTTTAGGGGATCGAAAACAATCAGCAATGTGGCGTAACTGGGTATCAGCTCGACGACGCCACCGAGTTTGCGGTCTATCAGACTGTAATAGAGCATCCGCACGCGCCGGTTCACCTCGCGGCTGATGTCATCCCCCAGCTCCACGAGCAGGGAACGGTCCCCCATGACCCGGAATTTCGGTTGCTTATATTCCATCATTAAAGGAACGTTTGCGGTGCGCGGATGTCGACCCCGGCCGCAGCCAGGGTCTCCCTTATCTTCCTGACCAGCTGCAGGGCCGCTGGATTGTCGCCATGGACACAAATCGTATCGGCATGCAGCGCGATGTCGGTACCGTCGACACACGTCACCTTGCCGTCGGTCGCCATTTTGCGGACTCTCTGTGCCGCCAGGTCGTGATCTTTTATGACCGCACCGGGCGTTTTCCGCGACACCAAGCTGCCGTCCGGGTTATAGGCCCGATCGGCGAAAAACTCGAAGGCGATCCGGATCCCGTGGCGCGCGCCCATGGCCTGCAGGTCATCCCGGTCGGTTCCGCCGAGAACAAACAAAACCAGGTCCTTATCCAGTTCGGCCATCGCGGCCGCAACGGTTTCCCAGATGGCCGGATTTCGGACCGCCATGTTGTAAAGCGCACCATGCGGTTTGACGTGCTGAAGCCTGACCCCTTCTGCAATTGCGAAGGCCTGAATGGCGCCGATCTGGTAGGTGACGTAATCCCTGATCTCTTCTTGTGAAACCTCCATGGCGCGGCGCCCGAAGCCCATCAAGTCCGGAAGCCCCGGGTGAGCCCCCACCGCCACCCCGTGGTCACGGGCCAAGACAACGGTGCGCCGCAGTACCGACGGGTCTCCGGCGTGAAACCCGCAGGCGATATTGGCGGAGCTGATCAGCGGAATGAGTTCTTCATCGAGCCCGAGTTTGTAGTTTCCGAAACTTTCGCCGACATCCGAATTGAGATCGATTTGACGGGCTGACATAATCTCCTCCTCCCCTATCCAAAGTGAGCCGCATATTTTTATGGCACAAGTCCGATAAAAATTCAAACCCGCAGATCACGCCAGAGAAAGCTATGAGGGGGCAGGTCGAAAGGAAATGTGACACCTTAAAGGCATGACACAGACCGGTGCGGCCATGACGGCCTTTGACGTCACTTCCAGGGCATCGGCCAAGAGTCTCGGATGCACTTTAATGACAAAGTTCGACATTCAGTTGGCGGTAGCGGAGCTGATGCAGCAACAAGGCCTGACCAGGGCCTATAGGGGACGAAAGTTAAAGCAGCATGTCGATGACAGAGATCCGAACGTGTCTTTGAAGGCCCTCGACCAGAGCTGGAAGCTCGAAGGGGCTTATACCGAAAAGCACATAAACCTAAATATTAACTACGAAGACTATGACAAGACTAGTGAAGCCCTTGACGCCGAGATCGCAAAGCTTGAAGAAAAGATGCGCCAGCATGCAGGCGGGATTTTTGGGCCGGTGTTGACTTGGGATGAATCGGATTCTTTTAGGCAGGCATCAGCGCCGTAGGGCCACTCGACTCTTACCGGATGTCGCATCCTTACTTTATCCAGCACTAAAGCCCGCCGCCCCAGCGATATTGCCAAGCGATGCCGATGAGGTCAAAATCACTACCGGTGCGCGTTGATATACCGGTACTGGCATAAAGCTTGATAGAATTGTGGCGATTCAGCGGCAGCGCCAAGGTCGCGCCCAACCGGGAGTTCCTCTGAAGGTCGTCGCTGGTGACGCCATCGACCTCAGTGCGCCCTCCTGTAAAGTAGGTTCCGGTAACCGCCATCCAAATACCGGAACGAAAACCGTAGATGAGGTGTCCCTGGAACGAATAAATCGGGTCTTGCTCGCGTGTCCTACCGCCGAGAAAATCCTCGTTGTCAGAAAAGAGCCTTACGGCTGCGGACAGCTCCGCCGTCCATGGCTCCCATGCCTTGGAAAGGAGATGATCTTAGATGCCATGTTCCCGCCCTCGTCGAGTATCGACCGGTTTCAGAATTACTCAAAAACCGGCGAGGCCTTGTACCATTGAAATCCGTCTCCGGCCGATTGATATCCCAGATCGAAGAGTTTGCCCATGTTAACCGGGTCGACGTCTTCGTTGGGTTTCAGCTCGAAAGCCTTCGGGATATAGGCAAGGTTGTAGTCGATACCGTCACGCTGACAGTCGAGAAAGATCTGGTACATACCCAATGCCTTGAGTCCGGAGGAGAGAATTGATTGATATGCCGGCGATGGGTATGATTTAAAGCAGTTTCCGCTTGGCCTCCTTTTTCTCACTCGACTTGTCGGCGAGGAGCCTGTAAGCAATGTAGTATTTATAGATGTTGCTCACATACTGCACCGGCTCCCGCCCGATTCGACGAGAGGCAACCACTTCGACGTTACGAAACCAAATATTAGGGTCAAGGCTCGATTGGCGGGCTTCTTCACGAAGCTTGTTAATTTTTGCCGGCCCCGCGTTGTAGGCGGCAAAGGAAAACAGCGTTTTGTTGAATTTATCCATGGGCTCGTTTTCGAAGTACTGATCCCGCAGAAAACGCAGATATTTAACTCCGGCATGAATGTTGTTTTCCAGTTTTTCGATGTCGGCGATGTTCACGTTCGGATCTGCGGCCGTGCTTGGCAGCACCTGCATGACGCCGATCGCTCCGGTGGGACTGCGCTTGCTATGGTCGATTCCGGATTCCTGGTAGGCTTGAGCGGCGATCATCAGCCAATCGAAATCGTAACGGTCGGCATACTTTTTAAAGAATTCGATCGTTCCCCGGAGCCGTTGCATCCCCTCCTCGTTCAGAGCCCGGCGGACCCATTTCGTGCTCTCTAGGTATCGCTTGAACAGCATGTTGCCCATCAGAGTCCCTTGTATTACCGTTCCGATGTATTCGTTTACATCCTTCTTCAATCTGGTGCTGTTTTTGCGAATCGCCCAGGCAATCTGCCCTTCGGTTCGAAGCTTGATCTCCGGGTGCAGGGTCACGTCCTTGAAAATTTGAACCCAGAACCGCCCCTTGTGGCTGTCAATTACGACCATCGGAATGAGACCGGCATTGAGCATCTCCAGTAGATCCTCGTCTTCGAGAAGCTCGTCGGCAGACACTATTTTAACTGGCTTGCGGCCTTCTTTTTGGAGCCGGGCGTTCAATTGCAAAAGGCTTTCGTAATAGCTGCTCGATTTTCGTACGTGGATTTCCTTTCCGCTAAGGTCCGCGATGGTTTGCACCGCCGGGGAGTCGGGTCCAGTAACCAGAATTTCGTCGACACCGGTGAATAGGGGGTCTGAAAAATCGACCTGCTTCCGACGATCGTCGGTGATAGTAAGGTTGCCTGCGGCGATGTCACCGCGGCCTTCAACCAGGTTAGGTATCAGTTGGTCCCGGGGGGTCGGGATCACGGCAAGCTGTATTCTGAGAGTCTTTTTGCCCAGCTTTTGGTTCAGGTGTTTCTCGAATTCTTTCAAAAGGTCGTACGTCAATCCACGCTGGTCGGCACCGTCCAGGAAATAAAACGTTTTGCTGTAGGGCACCATGGCGCGGATGGGTGGCGCTCGGCCATCTGGTCGAAATCTCCGGTCCAGTTCCGCTCTATTTCGAGCAACGATTCATCGGCCTCGCTTCTTAGCGGCAAAGCCGCTGCTATCATAAAAATGACGAAAAAAAACTTTATGAGTTTGGGTCCATATTGGCAGGCACCTATTTCAGCCATTTTGAGATTTGTTTGAGGCATCACCGGTTTCACACCACCCCCTTAGTCCCCAACATACTGTGTTTTAGCAAGAGGCGGATGAAAACTCCGGCCGCCTCTTGCCTGTTTTTTTAGTCTCCACTTAACCAACTCGATTTCACCCGGCCGCCAGGTCTTGTCGATCCCGGGCTGCATCAGGCTGTACATTCTCGGGGCAATAAGAGGGTGCTGCCTGATGTCTCTTAAGGCGAATCGGCTCAGCACTCGTCTGCCCAAGCAGGCTGTCCAAAGACTGGGGCCCGGGAAGTCAGCAGTTATATACGCCGACTGCACAGCGCCGCACCGTGCGCCGCGCCACCCCGGCAACGCTCACCGGGGTCAG
>JARFQH010000357.1 GCA_029287875.1 Desulfobacteraceae bacterium
ACGAAATTTGTGAATGAGTCATCGCCAACCATGGCAGGAAATCCCGTATTGATGCCTTGGAGACACTTAACCATATCATCGTCCGGCAAAGCAAACTTGTTTCGCACGGACGGCATGACCCGGCTCTAAAAAGCGTTGTCAACGATGCTCTCAAATTTGTTGTAACAGTCCGTGCCTTAGGTGGAGGTGGAGATTATGGCAACTTTTCACCATCGTTCCCTAAATTCCACCTGGTGCCACCGAAAACGCACCGGCGAACGTACCACCCTGATTCTGCACCATGGCTGTCGCTGACATCTGTCCACCGAATTCCCATCCGGAATTCACGAGGTTACTCCATGCGCTTTCCGTTTCGAACATCCAGCGGAATTTTTCAATCCGACCTGATCAATGAGATTAAACAAAAACGCTCATTGAGAGGCGTCGGCATCCGGAGTCGGCTTGTCCGCGATGAACCACGCAAAGAGCTCAATGAACTCGCCGGAGGCGGTTACGGTGAAACCGTTTTTTTCGAGTGCTTCGGCAAATTGCGCCCGGGTAAACCGGTCCTGCTGAGGGTGGTCGAGGAGGCGCCGAAACAGCGGGTGAACGATGTATTTTTCGAGAATTTCTTCAACGTAAAAACGACCCCCGGGTTTGAGCACACGGTACACCTCCCTGATGGTGTCACGCCATTGGACCACATGATGAATCGCACCGAAGTCGAACACCGCATCATACGTGTTGCTCAGGACCGCAATATTTAATGTGTCGCCCACCCATAGAATTGGTTTACGGGGCCGGCGACAAGAAGTGTGTCCGGCCAGTTGCACCATATGTGGGTCGATATCGAAAGCGTGCACATGCTCGGCTCTGAATTCCTCAAAGATGATGCAGGCGCCCATGCCGCGTCCGCAACCGATTTCGAGCGCCAGACCGCCCCGCATCTTTCCCCCCAGTTTTTTCAGAATCCGGGCTTCAAAATGACGCTGCAGTGCAGCGCGGATGGGGTTGTTCATCAGGGCTTTTTCGAAGGTATTTAACCGCATGGCTGAATATCATGTGGTAATATTTAGAGTCTTAGATCGTAACTTCTCCGCAAGATGCGAAGATGTGTTGTAAAAGTGAAACCACTTAATTCATCGGAAATGGGATTATAGGTTTCAGGTGTCAGGTGTCAGCAAACCCCAAATCCTGAAACCCGAAACCTGAACACTGATTTGGTTGCGGCCGAAGGCCTGCATTGGGAAATATACGGTTTAAAGTCTATCGCGGCCGGAGGATGATCACCTCGGGATCGTCTCTCGGAAGATCGAGAACAAACGCTTCATATATTCCGCCGAGAAGGATATCCACCCGCGGGCTTCGGCTTACGAAAATTCCGTTCTTATCCAGCAAAATATCTCCCTGGTCGTCTTTTTTGATCTTGAGCGAAAACAACTCGCGCCGACCCTTGTGAATTCTAAAACGGTCGCCGATGGTGAAAGGCCGTTCAGGCAGACAGTCCCTGTGAATGAATATCCCGTTGCGATCACGGTCGAACAGGACGATGTTTTGCTTGCCGATCGTTTCTTTCGAGAACAATGGTGTCTCCTGTTTCTGTACAAAGAAGCGCTCAATTTGGGTTGTAATTAGTCGGTCCGGCGCGACGTTATGGCTTCCAGAATGCGTGCCATCGCTGTTCCGGCTTTTTCGAGAACGACATGGTCGGCATCCGGGAATGCCGTTTCAATATTGATTTCCACAATTTTTGCACCGTGCTGCTTTGCCACCACCGGCAGGTGAGCCGCGGGATAGACAACGGCCGAAGTGCCAATCACCAACATGACCCGGCATGTGCTCGATTCACGGATGGCCACCTCCAGTGCCTCAGGTGGCAATTGTTCGCCGAAGAGAACCGTGTTGGGCTTGAGAACCCCTCCGCATGCACAGTGGGGCGGATTGCCTTCGGGTATGTTGGGGGCCAGGTAGGTCCTGCCGCATTGCTGGCAGATAATTTCCCGGAGACTGCCGTGGATTTCAACGACCCTCCGGCTGCCGGCTTTACGGTGCAGGCCGTCGATATTCTGGGTAATCACCTGGCGCACGATTCCCAAGTTCTCCAGTTCAACCAGGGCCCGGTGAGCGGCATTTGGCTCATAGGAGTCGTAATCCCGGATGAAGTCTCCCCGGATCTGCCAATACTTTGACGGGTCTTTGCGAAACACTTCGATGGAGGCGTAAACCGTGGGGTCGTATTTTTCCCAAAGCCCTCCTTTTGAACGAAAGGTCGGTATCCCGCTTTCGGCGGAGATACCGGCTCCGGTGAGCACGACACAGTTTTTCAGTCTCAGCAGGAGCTCCGCGACTTCTATATAAGGAGCGGTCATCCGGTTGTCCTATTGCCAGTTTTGGATGATCAGCGGCACGGTTTTCACGAGAAAGTATAGGGCCAGACCCATAATCAGGACAATGGGCAGCAGCAGCGAGAGCATGAGCGTCTTGGTGGCGAGAGCCTCCCTGCGATCTTTTTCCTTTTTGGTGTCGGCCCGGTGACGGACCAGAATGATTCCTGCGGGTATCAACAGGGCGATGACAATGATATTTCGCGTCCAGAAAGCAATGGCCGTCAGGATGGCCGTGGCGACCAGAGCAACATCTATCAGTCCAATTTTTCGCAAAAAGTGCACCGCTCATTTACTCATCGGTCACACATCCTTCGGAAGCCGGCCGGACGTTTTTGATATACCGGTGTAGCGCGCCCCGCTGGACTTTGAAGGGCGGGGCCTGCCAGCGGCGCCGTCTTTCAGACAGGGTGTCGCCGCCGATGTTCAGGTCGATCCGTTTGCTTTCTGCATCGATGGTGATCCGGTCGCCATTTTCAACCAGTGCGATCGGACCGCCCTCCTGGGCTTCGGGACAGATGTGGCCGACGATAAATCCATGCGAACCACCCGAAAAGCGCCCGTCGGTCAGCAACGCCACATCCTTTCCCAGGCCGGCCCCCATGATGGCCGAGGTCGGCGTGAGCATTTCCGGCATACCGGGACCGCCTCGCGGGCCTTCATAGCGGATAACGATGACCTCTCCTTTTTGAATCCGGTTCTCCTCAAGTGCTTTGAGCATGTCCTCTTCGGAGTCGAAGACATTGGCCGGTCCGCTGAAATGGGTGCCTTCCTTTCCCGTTATTTTTGCCACGGCTCCCGCCGGTGCCAGGCTGCCATGCAGGATCTGCAGGTGACCTGTGGTCTTGACGGGGTTGTCCAGCGGGCGAATGATTTCCTGACCGTCCGAAAGATCGGGCAGATCGACCAGGTTCTCCGCCAGCGTTTTCCCGGTGACCGTGAGGCAGTCGCCATGCATGAGGCCGGCGTCCAGCAGGCGCCTGATAACCGCCGGCAGGCCGCCGGCACGGTGCAGGTCTTCCTGCACAAATCGGCCGCTCGGCTTCAGGTCCGCCAGCAGCGGCACGCGGTTGCTGACCGACTGAAAAACATCCAGCGACAACTCTACGTTCACTGCCCGGGCCATGGCGATTAAATGCAGGACGGCATTGGTGCTTCCGCCGAGGGCGATGACGACCGCTATCGCGTTTTCAAACGCAGCGCGTGTCATGATGTCCCGCGGCTTGATATCGGCTTCCATCAATCGGTGGATGGCTTCACCGGCTTGCCGGCATTCGACGCGCTTCTCTTTTGAATCGGCCGGCGTGCTGGAGCTGTAAGGCAGGGTCATTCCCATGGCTTCGATCGCCGACGCCATGGTGTTGGCAGTGTACATTCCGCCGCAGGCCCCCGGACCGGGGCAGCTTCTCCTGACGATGGCTCTGCGGGTTTCTTCGTCGATTTCACCGGCGATGAATTCGCCATAGCTCTGAAAAGCCGACACGATGTCGATTTTACGGCCATCATGGTCTCCGGCCCGGATAGTACCGCCATAGATCATCAAAGAGGGGCGGTTGAGCCTGCCCATGGCCATGAGGCATCCGGGCATGTTTTTATCGCAACCGGGAATGGAGATGTTGGCATCATACCAGTGAGCCCGCATGACGGTTTCGATGGAATCGGCTATCAGATCCCGGGACTGCAGAGAATAACTCATGCCTTCGGTTCCCATCGAGATGCCGTCGCTCACTCCGATGGTATTAAACCTCATCCCCACCAGGCCGGTGGCCTCAACCCCTTTTTTGACTTCGGTGGCAAGGTCGTTGAGGTGCATGTTGCAGGTGTTGCCTTCAAACCACATGGTACTGATGCCGACCTGTCCCTTGCCCATGTCCTCGGCGGTCAGGCCGACACCGTACAGCATGGCCTGGGATGCGCCCTGAGACGGGGGTTGCGTGATCCGTTGACTGTATTTGTTCAATTTGGAAGGCTTGCTTTTTTCCATGGCTGATTCCTTTCAAAGATAGATCTTAAGGGCCCCGGCAAAAAATAATTCCACCTCTTGCTTGTCTTATGGCCCGTCTACTGTGTTACATCCACCCACACATATCTCGATATGCGCAGGTGGATGTGCTTTGTAGACAAACCATAATCCGGCGCAACCGTTTGGAATTTTTTCTTACCGTGACCCTAAGTTGCCGTGGCGATCCGCGGTCGGATTTTCAATAACGCCTCTCGATTTTTCCAGCACGACGTCAGTGGCCAAAGCCACTTGGTCATCACCATCAAATGGCGTGCCGGGTGATTTCTGCAACAATTTGCGGCCAAACGGCTTCGGGCAGGGCATGTCCCATTCCCGGGATGATTTTCAGCCGGGAACCGGGGATGGCTGCCGCGGTTGCCAGGCCGCATTCAACCGGCAGCAGCGGGTCCGCTTCGCCATGAATCACCAATGTCGGGACGCTGATGGACTTGAGCTTTTCGGTCCGGTCCCCAGCTGCCATGATGGCGGCAAACTGGCGCGCCACCCCGGCCGGATTCAGTCCGCGTTTATAAGTCTGTTCGGCCCATTTCCTGGCCAGCGTTTCATTCAACGGCATCGCCGGGCCGCTCAGAATTTTAAAGGCCCGCACGAAACTCTCGACGTAGCCGTCATGGTCGGGAGGAAAGGGCGTGTAAAGAATTTCGAGCACCTCCGGACTCGGGGGCGGAAGCAACGGATTGCCGGTGGAGGACATGATGGAGGTCAGGCTGCGCAGGCGCTCCGGAAAGTGTATCGCCATAATCTGACCGATCATGCCGCCCATCGACTCGCCCACGATGTGAGCCCAGTCATAGCCCAGAGCCTTGAGCAGTTCCGCGGTATCTGCGGCCATGTCTTCGAGCGTGTAGGGCAGTGCGGGCACTTCACCGCGCTGCAGGGCAGACGCTACTGCGGCCGAGTCGGGAACTTGCATCCAATCGAGCTTCGTCGACAGCCCGATATCGCGGTTGTCGAAGCGGATCACCCGGTAGCCGCCGGCCGCTAACTGCCGGCAGAATTCACCATCCCAAAGAACCATCTGGGAGCCGAGGCCCATTATCAGGATCAAAGGGGACGCATCCTTGTCCCCGAAAGTTTGATAGGCGATATTTATCCCGTTGGCACGGGCAAATTCAACCTCGCTGCGGGAAATATTTAGCATCGATTGTCTCCGTTTATCGAACCCGGCAAATCAGCCCTTTCAGGTAGGCGCCTTCGGGGAAGTTAAGCGCCACCGCATGATCGGATGCCTGTTCCAGGTGCTCCAGTATCTGAACATCACGGCCGGCATCCAAGGCTGCGTCCGCTACGATTTTCTGAAAAAGGGCGGCATCCACATGACCGGAGCAGGAGAAAGTGAACAATACGCCATTCGGCCGGATCAACTTGAAAGCCAGAAGATTGATGTCTTTATAGCCTCGCGCTGCTTTTTTTACCTGAGGGCCGGAACCGGCGAACTTCGGTGGATCCAAAATAATCAGATCGAAGCTGCGCCGGGCATCCCGGAAAGATCTGAGCGCCTGAAATACGTCGACGCCGATGTTTTCCACGGCGTGGATGTCCAGGCCGTTCAGCGCCAGTTGCCGGTGCAGGATGTCCAGTGCTTCCGGCGACGTCTCCACGTTCACCAGATGTTCGGCACCGGCTTTGAGAGCCTGAAGGCCGAAACCTCCGGTGTAAGCGAAGCAGTTGAGCACATCGGCACCAGGCGAAAACGCCGCAACCCGTGCCCGGTTTTCGCGCTGATCCAGATAATAGCCGGTCTTGTGGCCGTGGCGGACATCGACTAAAAGACGCAAGGGCCCTTCACGGATCTCGATTCTTTCGGGTGGTTCTGCGCCCATCAGGATGCCGCTGGACGGTGCCAATCCTTCTTTCAGTCGGCCGTCACCTTCCGATCGCTCGTAGATGCCGGCTACCGGGATCAGATCCGTCAACAGTCGCACGACCTCTTTTTTCCAGTGCTCGGCACCGGCGGAAAGAAACTGACACACCAGGTAATCTTCGTAACGGTCGACAATCAGACCCGGCAGTCCGTCCGATTCCGCATTGACCAGTCGCAAAGCAGAGAGCGCATTCCCGGCCTGAAGCAGATGACGTGACTGTAATGCGCGATTCAGACGGTTTGCAAAAAACTTCGGGATAATCTCCTCGGCCGGATCGAAAGACCAGACGCGAACCCGTATCTGGGACCGGGGTGAAACGGCCCCGATAGCCAGCGGAGTGCCGTCCGCCGACAGCACCCTGACGGTTTCTCCGGCCGATACCGTCGAGCTGGCGCGATCTATCGCACCGGAAAAAATCCAGGGGTGGTGCCGGTGCAGTGATTTTTCCCGGCCCGGTTTCAGAGTAACGTCGGCCTGGTTTGTGGTCATCTTAATGGGCTCAACTTGCCTTCCGACATCGACCGTGACTATCGTTTAATTGATCTTTGATAGGAGTGTCGATCCATCTGTGATCGACTTAGAACATGAGATTAACCATTCCGCGGGACCTTAACAGCAGGCTTTTCGGTCGGCCCGTCTTTGGCCATCCGGAATGTGGCCCGAAATTCCATTACCGGTCGTTTGTTTTGATTGAAGAGAGTTGCCCGGCCGTAGAATCGGTTTTGTCTTTTTGCCGTTACGCGGGCTCTTGCGGTAACGACACCACTTTTAACCGGATACAGAAATTTCGTTTCGATAGAAGTGGTCGCAAAATGGGTGCCGGGCGGCACCAGACTCTTGATCGCCATTACCACGGCGGTATCCGCTAGGCTGACCAATGCCCCGCCATGCATCAGTCCGCTTCCCTGAGCGAAATCGATCAGAAACGGCATGGTCAGCACGGCCGTGCCGTCACGCGACGCGACAATTTTAATGTGCAGCAGTCGCCCGAAATGGGCCGGATCGATCCAGGACCTGGCAGTGATCGTATGCGGACCGGTCAGTGGGGCGCGATCGGATGAATGACCGCGGTGTTTCCGTGTATCGGGAGGGTCTGTTGCCATTCTCGCGGTTCTTTTCATCCGTCATAGATGCCTAACATCAGGATAATCGACAGCGCTGCCAGACCGAGGCTGACGGCAAGCAGGGCGACCGACCTGATAACCCGGGTCGTGTAGGCCGGTTCGAAAGATTCGCCGCGGTTGAAGTTTATTCTTTCAACATATATACTCACTGCACCGAGCACAACACCGACCGAGGCCACACCCAACAACAGCAGGTGGTCGCCGTTTCTCAGCGCCCAGTTGGCCAGGACGAGCAGAAAAATCAGCAATATCCAGAAAACATACCGGTAAGCGGATGTCTGGTAGAATTTGCGCAACCTGTCCATACGTTCCCCTCAGCCCCGATTTTTTTTCGAAGCGCCGGGCTCTCGATGTCCGCATTATGTAAAGGGCTCACCCAAATCAAGAAATGGTTAAATAATACACTTCGCACAGTCGTGCAAGAGCATTGACGCGGTGTTCGGAATCGTTGATAGCTGCCTGAGGCAGGTGCATAGCGGCTGCTTCGGTATCGGATGAGAAACGGGAGCTTTGGCTGAATGGGCTAAGGCAGATAGGGCCGTCCAAAATCATTCAATGGCTTCAAATACAATTTTATGGTTGACAAGGTTCATGATTTTCAAACGGCCTTTGATGGTTTTCTGATCTCCGTAAATGCTGACCAGACGAAAACCGCTCTGCTCCTCCGGTTCAACGACATCAACTGATTCGAGAACCATTTCCTCTTTGCCGTTTTTGTAGAAATACGCATTGGCCTCGCACATCTTTGCAATCCCTCCCCTTTTTTCACTCTACGAAAAAAAGCCACTGGCTGCATTGTCCCTTCGATAGGGTTCTCCTGCGCCTTCGTGGCTATGGTATCGGTTCTTCTATTTTTGAATCCGCAAGCCTTCATGGCCTGCCATTGCAATACGACCATTTTTTACAAGAAAAAAAATTCAGTGTCAACCGCCGCCGGCGGTTAGTGAATCGATCACACGGTCATCATATAGATAAGAGTTGATCGAAACGGCGATCCACGATATAATTATTTGATTTTGTTGATCTTCACAGGCCCACAACACGAAAATGGCAGAGTAGTAGAAGAAGGCGTACCTTCATGCAAAATAATCACTTGGAAATTTTAGAGATCATTACAAATAAATTCAAAGAGATCGATCAGATTCTCGGGAACGTGTCGCTGATGGGCTATCAAATCGGGATTCTTCCGGCCCTCTTGATTTCCATTTTCCTGGTTCTCATTTTGCTGTTTTTACTGAAACGCAAACGCAAAGGAAGGGCTGCGCCGCAAGTAGAGCCTCCGCCGGCGATTATCGAAGAGACGATCGAGCCGATTGAAGAGGTGAAAGAGATTGACGAGGAGAGCATTGTCGAATTTTTTTTGAATATTTACAAGATACAGTTAGGGGAGACCCAACTGGCCCGGGGCCGCTTTAAATTGCTGGATTCCGTTGTGGTCGATACGCGCAGAACCTATGAATTGGAAGTGTTCCATGACAAGCAATGGGTGTCGAGGCGCATGAGCGTCGGTCTTGCCGGCGACGATAGCGCCAGCCGCAGCAAATGTTTCACCGTGATTTACGACGACCACTTCGTGCTCAAGGTCCCCCAGAAACCGATCACTAATTTTGAAAATTATATCACCGCCATCGAATCCGACCGGAAGATCGTCAAGAAGCTTGCCCCCCGGGAATGCATCGTGCCGACGGTGGCGGCCGTCCTCAAGATGATCCGTCCATTTTCAGAAAGTAAACAACTGACCCCGGAGCAGTTGGAAGAAAAATATCTCGACTGGTTGAGAAAGTTCCCCTCCTTTCAGGCTCATTTGAGAATCGGCAATTCGTATGTCTTTGTGATGGATCTTTCACGCTACTTTTTCCTCAGTCACGTCATCAATGATTTCCACGACCTGCCTAACAAACTCTACCAGGAGATCGCCGGTTATCCGGATGTGATCTGGGAAAACCACGGTTTCGAAGGGCGCTATGCCGTCGAAAACGATGAACAGCTCGATGCTGTCCGGAAGGTCTATAAGGGATTCGAGGAGCGGGCCCAGATTCTGCTGAACAAGACCGCTAAACGCAAGTTCCCCCGCTACACGCTGCAGGAGTGGTTTCTGATTCACCTGGCCGGCAAACAACTGGAGGTGGGTCATAAAGATCTGACGCCGGACCGGGTCGAAAAAATAAACGTTCTGCTGAAAAAAACCCTTGCTGAAAACAAGGACACCATTGACGACTACCGCCGAACGGTTCGGGGGTGCATCCAGTCTGTGACGGTCAGCCAGAGCATGCACCAGATTGCCGGTCTTGTGACAAACTTGCTCGATCTGTTGGCCTGGCTGCGGTCAAAAGGCGTGGCCATGCGGGACCTGAAGCCCGAAAATCTATTGATTGCCGGCGACAAGGCCAGGTACCCCGATTTTCTGGACACGAGCGAAAACTATTCGATCGGTCTCATAGACGTTGAGACCGCTGTTGCTTACGGGTCCGATAATAATCGGCAGGTACCGCAACCGATTTTGGGCGGAACACCCACCTACGCGACACCAACACATTTAATGCCGAACGAGACCCTGGCGGCTTGCTTTCAAGATGCCGTTCGCATTCTGTATCTCCAGGACTGGTACGCTGCGGTCGGGATCATCTACGAGATGATCACCGGTGAACGACTGTTCAGTCAGACCGGCAAATTGATCATCGGCATTAAAAACTTGATATTCAGGAACGCGGGCGAAACTGCGGCCCAGCTTGAGCTTTTAAAAAACGCCAGCCGGATGTTCTGGCACAGCGCCCGGTCAGAAATGGCGAAGAAAACCGGTGAGAAAAATCACATCCTGCAAAGGGTCGCCGTCGGCTTGACCGATGACGTTCGCGCGGTGTTCCTTAAAGAATTGCAGATGGAAAAGCACTGCATCATGAGGCTTATAAAGGAGACTGTTGCCGGCCAAAGAGTATTTATGAACGAAAAAACCCGACGAAGCCTATTAATTGCATCACGAAAAAAAATAACGCAACTGAAGATTAAGTGGAGTAAAGCCCACCCGGGCGGCGGTCAGGGCCTCAAAACCTTGAACGATTTGGAAGCACTCAAGCGCGCAGCCGAAAAAAATATGCAGCTGACGCCCCTTCTCGAAGACCCGCTGTCGACCGTATCGGCTTATGAGCTGCTCCATTTTATGTTCGCGGTGGTTCAAAAGGCCATGTATCGAGAGACATGGGGCGATCTGGTTCCAACCGAGGTAGTGGGCGTCCGGGAGGGGCAGGGGGCGACCACGGTCGAGGCTACCATTTGATTTCTATGGACGGAAACTATTTGATTGCCTTAGCAATTGCCCCCGCCGTCTTTCTAATAGCGTTCATATCACCGGGAACCAGCTCCCACTCGGTCATCGTCAACTTCGGATCGCTCGATTTACGCGGAATCAGGTGCAGATGGTAGTGCATCACGATCTGGTTTACGGCCCTTCCGTTGAGTTGTAGAAAGGCGATTCCGTCCGGATTTAAGGAAGTTTTCATGGCCTTGGCGATTTTTAAAGATGCCCGGTGAATAGCGGCGAGATCCTCCCCATCGATTTCCCAGATGTTTTCGGCATGTCGTTTGGGAATAATCAATGTGTGTCCGGTATTAAGGGGATTTACGTCTGCGAACGACAGAACCCTGTCGTCTTCGAGAATCTTGAAACACGGGATTTCACCCCTGACGATCTTGCAGAAGATACAGCCTTCCATTGAGGTCTCCTTTCGAATCGGGTTGGGTTCATGTTGCAGTCTTTTTTTGTACGAAAATAGAATGTAATACGGAAAAGAAGTGGGCACCTCCACCCGGCTGAACGGTTTCGAAAGACGGCAATTATAAGGCTCAGACCGGTCAGCTGATTTTCGATATGTCGCCAAAAGTTTTGATTTCCATCGGCAGGTCCGATACCGATATGGCGATTCCGGCCCCGAGTGCGAACGCCCTTTCGATGACGTTTTCAAGCTGGATCACATTACCCGGCCAGTGATACTGAAGCAGATACGACAAGGCTTCCGGCTCAAAGGTGTAAACCTTGCGGGCGCTGTCAGCATTGTACTTGTGAAGAAAGTGATTGACCAGCAAACAGATATCCTCTTTGCGTTCCCTCAGAGGCGGCATCTTGATCGAAACGGCGCTGACGCGGTTTAAAAAACCTCTGCTCACCAGGTCTCCCTCGATGGCGTCCCTGAGATCTTTACCCATAGCGGCAATCACCCGAATATCCCTTGCAAAACCGGCTCCGAGCGGCTCGATATCATTCGTTTTCCCGTCCAACAGCCGCAAGAATTCCTTTTGAACCGGGAGCGAAATGTCGGTGATTTCGTCCAAGTAGAGGGTGCTGCCGTCCGCGGATGCAAGCAACTCCGACAGATGTTGGATTGTGTCGTCTCCTGACAGACCCCGCAGGAAAGTCCTGCATACAATGGGGATTAGCGGTCGGTGGTTCCGATCACTGCTGCGGTGGATCACCCTGGCCGTCAGCTCCTTTCCGGTTCCGCTTTCGCCGCGGATCAGCACGTTGGGGCCGGTGTTTTTCATCCGATCGATGATTTCGTAGATCTCCTGCATCCCGAGACTGATACCCACCAGAGAATCATAGCGGTGGCGCTCCTTGATCCGGCTTTTTAATAGGGCCCTTTTGTCTTTCAGCAGCTTTTCGCCGACGATTCTGTCGATAATCAATTTCAACAGGTCCAGTTTGAAGGGTTTTTGCAGGTAATCGTAGCTGCCGATCTTCATGGCTTTAACGGCCGTTTCCATCGTTCCGTGGCCGGTAACGATGATGACTTCGGTTTCAGGCCGGTACTCCTTGATCGCCGACAGCAGTTCGATACCGTCGATTTCCGGCATCTTGAAATCCGTGAAAATGATGTCGAAATCTTTTTCCTTCAGCATGTGGAGGGCTTTGCGGCCGCTGTCGGCCAAACTCACCGCGTAGCCTTCACGGGTCAGGTATCGATTCACCAGATCGAGTATCGCATTATCATCATCGACAAACAGAATGCCGTAGTCTTTCATGAATACCTCCGCAGTCAGGGACCGCGTACTCGACGCCTTCCAGTGGGGTTTAGTCTACTTTTTCTTGTCTATTCCGTAGCGTTTGATCTTTTCGACGAGCGTGGTTCGTTTGATCTGCAACAGTTCCGCCGCCTTGTTTTTGACCCATTTGGTTTTTTCCAACGCGCGCAGGATAAGTTCTTTTTCGTATTCAGTCACCGCCGTATTGAAGTCGACCCCTTCAGCATAAATTTCCAGGTGCGGCTGGGCGGCCGGCCGACTGACACCGCGGATCCTGTCTGGCAGGTCCGACGGCCGGATGTCTCCGCTTTCGTTGAGAACCACTAGGCGTTCCATCAAATTTTTCAGCTCTCTCACATTGCCCGGCCAGGAGTGGTTCAGCAACTGGGCCATGGTTTCGGGTAGAATTTTGATCGATTCCCGGCCCTTGGCGCGGCTAATATTTTCCAAAAAATACGAGACCAGCAGGGGTATGTCCGATTTTCTATGCTTGAGTGGTGACAGAGCGATCGGAATTACATACAAGCGGTAAAACAAATCTTCGCGAAAATTGCCCTTCTGAACCTCTTCTTCCAAATCACGGTGGGTGGCTGCTATGATTCTGACATCCGCCCTGATGGTCTGCGCTCCGCCGACCCGTTCGAATTCGTTTTCTTCCAGCACACGCAGGACTTTGACCTGCAGATCCGGACTCATATCACCGATTTCATCAAGGAATACCGTTCCGCCCCGGGCTTGCTCGAATTTGCCCGGTTTGTCTGAAATGGCCCCTGTGAAGGCGCCTTTGACATGTCCGAACAATTCGCTCTCCAGCAGGCTTTCGGTGATGGCACCGCAGTTGATTTGAACAAAGGGGTTGTCGCGCCGGTAAGAACGCCGGTGAATGGCCTTGGCGATCATACCCTTGCCGGTACCGGTTTCGCCATTGATCATGATGGTCGTGTCGCTGTCGGCAATGCGTTCGACGATATCGAACACTCTTTGCATCGACTCGCTTTCACCGATGATTTCCTGGAAAACTTCGTGTTGCGTGATTTTCATCTGGGGCAGAATAAGACGCTGGCTGAATATTTTAATAAAAAATTTATTTTCCGTACAACGAGCCTGGAACGACGAAAATAAATCAATATCACCAAAAACCAAGGGGACTGGTTGAACCCAACCGCCCTATCTTACCAATCCCACCTTCTTGACGGCCCGCTCGATCTGTTCAAGGCGCGCTGCCAGGCTACCCGTAAAACCGACCGAAAGCCGCACCAGTCCGGGTGACAATCCGATCTTGTGCTGGTCTTCGGGCGGAACTTCAGAAGAAGTGGATGAACTCGAGCAGGACATCAACGTATCATAATATCCGAGCGACACGGCGATATAGCCGAAACGCTCTTCGTTCTGAAGAACATTCATCAGGTCCTCGGCTCTCGACCGGGTGCCACAGTCGATGGTCAGCATACCGCCGTAACCGTAGCCCTCATTGATGAGCCGGCTCATGAGCCGGTACTGCGGGTGGGAGGGAAGACCGGGATAGGCGATGTCAACCCCCATTTCGTTCAACCTGGCGGCGATAATCATGGCCCGGGCGCCGTGTTCGCGCATGCGCAGGGCCAGGTGCGGCAGCCGTTGAATGATGTCGTAGGCGATGCGCGGATCCATGGTCGGGCCCAGGAGCATGACGCGCCCGGTATGCAGATCCATCAGTTTGTGCACGAACGGTTTGGCGGCACAAATGACCCCGGCGATCACGTCACTGGCGCCGTTGACGAATTTTGTCAGCGAGTGGACGACTATGTCGGCGCCCAGTTGGGCCGGTGAAACGATGACCGGCGTAAACGTGTTATCCACCACGAGCGTCAGATCGTTTGTTTTCGCCAGGTCGGTCAGGGCCGGTATATCGGCGACTTTCAGCGTGGGATTGCCGACCGCTTCGGTGTAAATGACCCGCGTTTTTTTCGTGATCGCCGCTTCGAAGGACTGTGTGTCGGTCGGATTTACAAAGCTTGTGCTGATTCCCATTCTGGGGAACAGCTCTCTGAGCAGGGCGTGAGTGCCGCCGTAGACCGTATCGCTGGAAACGATGTGATCACCTGTTTGACACAACTGCAACAGCGTGCATGAAATTGCGGCCATGCCGCTGGCTGTGCAGACGGCGGCCTCGGTGCCTTCCATGGCGGCAAGATAGCGGGCCAGGACATCGACAGTGGGGTTGAAGTGGCGGCTGTAGAGAAAACAGCCGTTTTTTTCCGGCCCCCGGAGACCTTCGAAGATTTCTGGCATGATGCACGGATCCATAACCGTAAAGGTCGAGGACCTTGATACTGAAGGCGTAACACCGCCGTGTTCGCCGAATTCACGGCGCACATTCCACATGGCTTGTTCGGGATTGAATTTTTGCATGACGGGCCTCGACAATGACTAAAAGATGGCGCACGGATCCGGGATCGGATGTTTTTATGGATTTTTCATCAATAGAAATAACGAAGGGCGGGAACGGGGTCAAGAAGTTTCCTCGCACGCCGTGTTTAACGACGACCGTCTAACGGGGAAAAATATGATGGCGACCATCCACGGATTACTGGAAGCGACCCCATGTAACCCGAACAGGCGCTGCCGCCGAACTTGTCCGCCTTCGGCGTAATCGAGGCCGTGATTGCGGAAAGGAGCCATTAATGGACGGATAGCTGATGGTCATGCGGCCGATGCCTGTGTGATGACGTACAGATACACTTCGCGGGGACCGTGCGCGCCGTGTACCATCGTCAGTTCGATATCGGCTGTTTTGCTCGGCCCGCTGATCAGGGTCAGGCAGTTGGTCAATCCCCAGTCCGGTGGTTTGCCTTCGTATTTCAAACAGGCGTAGAGCTCCGGCAGGTTCCGGATGATCTGGTTCAACTCGATGACGGCCACGTGGATGGAAGGCAGAAGAGATACGGACCGATCGCTGCCCGGCACCGTTTTCATCACCAGAGTAGCGGTTTCCGCCAAGCAGTAGTCGGCCGACGTGATGCCGATAAATGCGGTTTCGACCCGTCTGCGAGAAAATGACAGATTGTTCGTGCTCTCCGGGTCACCGATTGTCTGGCGCGGCGAGTAGACCGGCACCTTCTGACGGGCCAGAATTTCAGGCAGAGCGAGACTGTCGATTAACGGATGCCGCCAGGCGGCCACTGACTTCGGTCCCTCCCACTCGGGGGATTTTTCTTCGACCAGCGCGGCAATGGCGACGGCGGTGTCGCTCGGGTCCTTTTTTGATATGACCTTTAAATTGAGCGGTTTGCCTTGCACAATCAGCTCTTTCAGCAACATGAAACGGTCCGCATCGGTTCTTGTCCGGGCCCGTTTCAGGATCTCCCCGTGACGGCGACCGGGACGGGCGGTAAAAACCGTCGCGCGTCGTCGCTCAGGCGCCCCCGTATAACCCAGTGCGGCTGTCACCCGTCCGATAAAATGACTTTGGGTTGTCATCGTTTACCAATTGAGGATTTGTTCCAGCGCTCCATAAAGGATGTTGACGTCAGCGGTTTCAAATCCCGGCTGCGGGTCCAGCCGTCGAAAGGAAACGGCAGGCGGTGAATCATACCGTCGGCGCCGGTGATAGGCCGCTGCACCATACTCGCCGTTCGCATCAACCCCGCATATGCCCGGCGGTTGCGGATGGCGGCAGACCAGGCCCTGTAAAAAACCTTTTCGGCCGTGAGGCCGTCTCCCGTGATCCGATCCGCACCGCCCCGGGCCAGGCGGGCGCGCAGGGCCAGCAGCATCCGCGGCAGGTCGATGTCAATCGGGCAGGCATCCTTGCAGGCGCCGCAAAGGGTTTCGCCCAGAAAAAGGTCCTTGGCGCGTTCGATGCCGACCAGCAACGGCGTCACCACGGCGCCGACCGGGCCGGAATAGGCGAACCCGTAAGCGTGCCCGCCGATTTTACCGTAGACCGGACAGACATTGAGGCAGGCCGCACAGCGAATGCAGCACAGGATTTCGCGAAATTCGGTGTCAGCCAGGATTTTCGATCGGCCGTTGTCGATGATGATCAGGTAAAAGGCTTCGGGACCGTCCATCTGTCCGGCTTGACGCGGGCCGCCGATGTAGCTGATGTAACCGGCCAGATGCTGGGCTGCGGCCCCGCGGGACAGCAGCCGGAAGAGAATGTCATGGTCTTCCAGGCGGGCCGTGACCCGTTCCATACCCATGAAGGCCACATGGACCCGGGGCAGTGTCGTGGCCATGCGGATGTTGCCCTCGTTGGAAACGGTGGTGATGTGTCCGGTTTCGGCGCAGGCCAGGTTGCACCCGGAAATCCCCATGTCGGCCGTCAGGAATTTCTGACGCAGGGCCTTGCGGGCCGTGCGTGTCAGGGTTGGCGGATCGTCGGTATAGGGGATGCCGAGCTTTTCGGAAAAAAGCCGGCCCACCTGGTCCCGCGTCTTGTGGATTGCGGGCGCGATGATGTGAGAAGGGGACTCGCCGGCAAGCTGGATAATGTATTCGCCCAGGTCGGTTTCGGTCACCTCGATGCCGGCGGCCTGAAGGGTCGGGTTCAACCCGATTTCTTCGGTAACCATCGATTTACCCTTGACCACTTGCTTGACATCGTGTTTGCGGGCAATGTCGATACAGGCCGTCACGGCCGCCTGTGCGTCCTCGGCGAAAATGACCAGCCCTCCGTTTTTACCGATATTGTCCGCCAGGGTTTCCAGGAGGATGTCGAGGTTCTCCACCGCCTGCATGCGCATGTCGTGCGCCGTGCGCCGCAACCCGGATCCTTCGGGGAGTTCGCGGTACGCTTTAGCCGTGCCCTTGCCCAACCGATCCTGAACGCTCGCCAGGGCGGATTGCAGCACGCGGTCTTTGATCGCCTTGCGGGCTTCTGATTTATACTTTTCGGTAGTGATGTGGCTCATCGGAGATCACGGTTCACGGTTCAAGGTTCACGGTTCAGAAATGACGGTTCGGGGCTAATGCTTTGGGATTCTCCGTCAAAGTTTGTGGCTCAAAAGCAAACCGTTGAAATTTTAAATCCTTAAACCCTCAAAATGGATGCTTCCCGCCAGCAACTGGGCGATGTGCAGGACCCTGATCGGTGATTTCATTCGGCTGAGCCGTCCCTGGATGTTCATCAGGCAGCTGATGTCCACGCCCACAACGGCGTCGGCTCCCGTGGCGATGATGTTGTGCACCTTGTCATCGACCATGGCTGTCGAAATTTCCGGATATTTCACTGCAAACGAGCCGCCGAAACCGCAGCACCGCTCCGAGTCCCGCATCTCTACGAATTCGGCGCCGGCGATCTTTGCAATCAGCCGGCGGGGCTGCGCGCTGATGCCGAGGGCGCGCAAAGCCTGGCAGGAGTCGTGCAGCGTGATCCGGCCGTCGAAGCGGCCACCGTGATCCTCCACCCCCATCACGTCCACCAGGAACTGCGTCAGTTCGAACGTTTTGCCGCGCACCGCTTGGGCGCGTCTGCGCCAATCGGGAGAGTCGCGAAAAAGGTCCGGATAGTGCCGGCGGACCATGTGAACACAGGAGCCCGACGGGCAGACAACAACCTCCGCCTTTTCGAAGATCCGGATGAACCGCTCGGCGGCGACCCGGGCTTCCTGCCGGTAGCCGGCGTTGAAGGCCGGTTGCCCGCAGCAGGTCTGATCCGCGGGGCAGTCGACGGTAAGGTCCAGCTTCCGAAAAATTTTCAGCATGGACTCGCCGACTTCAGGATAGATACCGTCGACCAGGCACTGAACAAAAAGCGTTACTTTCTTGGGGCTGTTTATCATTATCGTAATTTGAATCGCTCTGTTCGAGCCGGTAGCACCGGTGACGGTTTTTAGGCCGCTATAGAGTCTTAGATCGTAACTTCTCCGCAAGATGCGAAGATGTGTTGGTAAAGTGAAACCACTTGATTCATCGGGAATGGGGTTATAGGCTTTAGGTGTATGGTGTCGGCCCAGCCGCTGGCCTGAAAAGCGGCCAGTTTGATCGAAGAGGAAACGTTTAAGTTTCGGTGAAAAATTCCAAATCGCAAATTACAAATAACAAATAAATCACAATGAACAAAATTCAAAATGACAAACCTGTTTGGGTCATTGGATATTGAGATTTGGAGTTTCCTTGGAATTTGATATTTCTGAATACCTGAATACCCGGGATAGTGTCTCTATAGATTACCGCTTTATTGGGTATAGTAACGTTAAGTTTCATATGAGGTGTCAGCAACCCCCAAATCCTGAAACCCGAAACCTGTAACCTGAACACTGGTAAACGGTTGCAAGATGTTATCTCTCGTTACATAATACGGTTCAACCGGTCAAGGTCCAAGTTATTTCCACAGCCGAAAAGCGAGGTCAGGATGCCGGCTCAATCGAATCCTTTGCGTGAGTTGATCGACGGTCACGCCCACTTGAACGAAATCGATGACATCGAGGGAGTTCTGGAAAGGGCCGAAGCGGCCGGTGTGGCGCGAATCGTGGCCGTGGGCATGAACATCGCCTCCAACCGCAAGGTTTTGGAAATTGCCGCGTCCAACCCCGGTTTGGTGCTGCCGTCCGTGGGATTTCACCCCTGGTCGATTCCGACCGAGCCGATCGAGGCAACCCTGGCCTTTGTGAGAACGCACCTGGCGACCTGCACGGCCTTGGGAGAGGTCGGACTCGACTACAAGGCCAAAGTGAAAAAGGCGGTTCAGTGGGAGGTCTTTGCGCGCGTCCTCGACCTATCAGCAGAGTTCGAAAAACCAGTGATTGTGCACGCCCGTTTTTCCCACCAGAGATGCCACCGGATGGTTTCTGAGGCGAAGATTAAAAAGGCGATTTTTCACTGGTACAGCGGCCCCTTAGACCTTTTGGAGAAGATCATTGCCGACGGGTATTTCGTGTCCTGTACCCCGGCACTGGCCTACAGTACCCACCACCGGTCCGCCATCCGGCACGCCCCGTTGGAGCGTATCCTCATCGAAACCGACTGCCCGGTTGAATACCAGGGCAAGGTTTCCGAGCCAGCCGATTTGCTCACCACCCTGACGCATCTCAGCCGGATAAAAGACCTGCCGATCGAAGAGGCTGCCCGGATCACCACCGCCAATGCCAGAGAGTTCTTCGGCATCCGATAGATTCAGTCGACGGCCGCAGACGATTGTTAAGGCGAGTGGCTTGATCATCGAATCCAGCGGGCTGATGACGCCACGGCCGTCGCGCTTGAGGACGGGAGTGTAGATCATGGTGGTGCTGATATCCTGGTGCCCCAGCAGTTCCTGCACGGTTCGGATGTCGTTGCGGTCTTCCAGCAGGTGGGTCGCAACGCTGTGTCGGAAGGTGTGGCAGCTGATTGGATTGTGAATACCAGATAGTCGCACGGCTTTTTTTACCGCCCGGTGCAGGGATTCTCACGCCGTTTTGCCCGCTCGTATCGATCCTGAGGCATTACTTGATCCAGGATGTCAACCGATGGAACCATTTTTCGACGGTTTCGACAACCCCCATTCGTTGGTAGTCTGCCAGCGCCTTTCTTTGCGGTTTCACGCTGCAGAAAACCTTAGGGGAATTTTCGATGTCCGCTTCGGCCGCGACCCAATCCTCGACCGGATCGCCCCCGGTAAAATCCCTGTTCGCAAAACGGAAATAAGCAGTCTCCGCTACCATCCGTTGTTTCTCGTCACTGGTGACGGGACACTGATCAAGCTTCATTGTGTGCGTTCCGGTTTGGTTTGAAATGGGACTCCTATTTAAAGCCGATCAATTAAGATAAAACATAGTGCGGCCTCCGCTGGGATTCAAGGCACCGGGCTGCTGGGGACAATTTCACGGAGGAACGGCGGTAATCCTGTCGACGTACTTGACCCATAATTTTTTTCTTGATCAAACGGGAAAAATTTAACAATATTGGCCTAATAAAACCCCCGCATTCGGATGAATCGGTTGTCGATCTCCAAGCGCACAAATGATGCAGGGTTACGTAAACATTCTGGCAGGAGGTTCGATCATGGCAGGTAAAAAATCATTGGAGGAATTGAAATCCCAGTTGAACGGTTGGAAGGCCAAAATCGATGATCTCCACCAACAGGCGGCGGGGGTTAAACCCGAGATGCAGGCGAAGTACCTGGATATGGTTGACGGGTTGAAACAGAAAATTCAGACGCTTCACCTTTTCGTAAAGGACCTCGAAAAGGATAAAGAGGCTGGCTGGGAAAAAGTGATGAGCGACGTTGAGAAGATGATGACCGACCTTGATGAGGGCTATCGCAACGCGTTGGTCTATTTTTCCTGAAATTCGGACCGCCGGCTTCACAATTGACCAACTTCCGGCTGTCTTTTGTTCCGCCCGACTCGCCACGAGTCTTCGGTGAATCGAAAGCAGGCGTCGCAAAAAAAAGAAAAAACGGGGAACATGACCATTTTATACGCGCAGAAATGATCCTTGTCGCCCCGCTTTGTACGGGCGTGGAAATAGCGCCGCTATCTCTTTTTCTTTGCGGCAGCTTTCTTGGGTGCCGCTGCCTTTTTGGTGGCCTTTTTTTTGGTAGCGGCTACCTTTTTTACCGTTGTTTTCTTCGCAGCAGACTTTTTCACGGCAGCTGTCTTTTTGGGAGCGGCAGGCTTTTTAGCAGCAATGGCCTTTTTAGAGGTGGTTTTCTTCCCAGCAGTCATTTTTTTAGTAGCGGCTGCCTTTTTTACCGCTGTTTTCTTCGCAGCAGGCTTTTTTGTGGCAGCTGTCTTTTTGGGAGCGGCAGGCTTTTTGGCAGCAACGGCCTTTTTAGCGGCGGTTTTTTTAGTAGCAGTCGTCTTTTTCGCCGCCGGTTTCTTGGCCGAAGCAGTTTTCTTGGTAGCTGTTGATTTTTTTGCTGTTGCCATCTAATCCTCCCTTGAGTGGTTGTTGGTTGTGAACACTACCTTGCCCTTTAGGATAAAAGGACACTTTCCATGTGACTGCCTATTTTGTGATAACATTATTTATAGTACACAATATATAGTATGGTCAATCTTTTTTTAATCTCGGATCAATTTTTATTCATTTTTTGTCCTGATTTCGAATCCTTATGGGGATTTCGGCTTTTGCCCACTGAAAATATTATATATTATATCAAATAGTTAAAATAATCCAACGGGCGGACCGTCCGTTCGCCTGTTCGAACACAAATTCACCGGTTGGTCGAACGGATTCAATCTTTCGGGCCGATGGAGGGGAAAACCGGTTTTAAGGTTCCCTTTTTGCCGGACCAGATGACGGTTAGACAGGTCCCGCCAATAGGAAGCTCTGCCGTTCATCTGGCCGAATACCGATTTGCAAAATGACGTGACGGTCTACCCCCGATTTGGGTTTCATGTTAAAATAAAATGATGGAAACCGATCTTAATACAATAGAAGTAAGGGTGCTGGGCAGCCTGATCGAAAAGGAATTGGTGACGCCGGAATATTACCCGCTTTCATTGAATGCCCTGACCAACGCCTGCAATCAGAAATCGAATCGCGAACCGGTGGTTTTTTACAACGAGCAAACCGTGCTGAGCGTGGTTGAGGGCTTGGTTCAAAAAGGGTTGATTTTCAAAAGCGAGGTCGGCCGGGTCCCGAAATATGAAGAGCGTTTTACCCGGAAGCACAACTTCATTAACCGTGAATCCGCTGCTCTTTGCATCCTTTTATTGAGAGGTCCCCAGACAATTGGCGAGGTACGGGGGCGTACGGCGCGGCTTTGCACTTTCGAGAGCCTGAAAGAGGTGCAGGAAACCCTGAACCGGCTCGAAGAGTGGCACATCGTCCGGCAGCTCCCGCGGCAGCCCGGGCAGAAGGAGTCGCGTTTTATTCATCTTCTTGCTGCTGAACCTGAAATGCCGGAAAAAGAGCCGGTTCTTATGGCTGGAAGTGTGGCCGGTCCGGAATCCGAACACGATGGAAAAATAAAACGGGAGATCGAGGCACTCAGAAATGATCTTGATAATTTGAAAAGAGATTTTCTGGAATTTAAAAAACGGTTTGAATAGATGTTCAGATTTATCCATACCGCCGACATTCATCTGGACAGCCCCCTGCACAAACTCAACAGATACGAGGGCGCTCCGGTCGATGAGTTTCGCCAGGCAACCCGGCGCGCATTTGAAAACCTCGTACAGTTGGCCCTATCGGAAAAGGTTGCCTTTGTTCTCATTGCCGGCGATCTCTTCGACGGTGACTGGAAGGACTACAACACCGGTCTTTTTTTTGTGGCCCAGATGGCCAGGCTGCGTGACGCGGGTATTCAGGTTTTCATCGTCGCCGGGAATCACGATGCGGCCAATAAGATCAGTAAAACTCTTCGGTTGCCGGACAATGTTAAAACCTTTCCCACAGACAATCCCGCCACATTTCGAATGCAGGAGATCAACGTTGCGGTGCACGGGCAGAGTTTTGCGTCACCGGCCGTTAAAAAGGACTTGTCGGCCGGTTATCCGAAGGCGGACAGCGGTTTTTTCAATATCGGGCTCCTGCACTCGTGCCTCACCGGCCGCGAAGGCCACGAACCATATGCCCCTTGCACACTTGAGGGATTGAGAAACAAGGGCTACGACTACTGGGCGCTTGGTCACGTTCACCAGAGCGAGAGGGTGCTGGATGAGCCGCCGATCGTGTTTTCGGGTAATCCGCAGGGCCGGCACGCCCGGGAGACGGGTCCCAAGGGATGCATGCTGGTGAGTGTGGAGGACGGCACTCGGATCGACGTCAAATTTAAACCGACCGATGTGGTTCGTTGGGTGGCCACCGATGTGAAGGCGGCCGGTTCGGAGAGCGGATACGATATAGTGGACTTTTTCGGCCGGCGCCTCGTGGAATTGCTGGATGAAAACGAGAGCCTGCCCATGGCGGTTCGTGTTCAGATCGAGGGCGAAACCCATGCCTGCGATGAGGTCCTGGCCGACCTGGAACGCTGGTCGAACGAGATCCGCTCATCAGCACTGGAAATCGGCAGCGGAAGGGTCTGGGTCGAAAAAGTCAACTTCAAGCTCACGCCACCGGCTTCCGTAAAACGCTTGAAGCACGCCGAAGGGGCCATCGACGAGCTGTTGAAACTGTTTGACGAGTTGGCCGCCGAACCCGAATCCTGCCTTCGCCTGGCAACAGAGCTCTCAGACTTGGGGAAAAAACTCCCCCGTGAACTCAAAGAAGGTGCGGATGCGGTACGGTTCGATGATCCCGATTGGCTGAGGGAGATGCTGGACCAGGCGCGGCCGATGCTCATTCGGCGCCTGCTCAAAAAGGGAACGACCGAATGAGAATCGATGCGCTGCGGTTGATCGCATACGGGCCGTTTACCGATGTCAACCTTGACTTGAGCAAGGGCCGGGAGGGTTGCCATCTCGTCTACGGCCTCAACGAGGCCGGAAAAAGTTCGGCGCTGCGCGCCCTGCGGCACATGCTCTACGGTATTCCCGAGCGATCGGCGGACAACTTCATTCACCCTTACGCCAAGATGCGTATCGGCGCGACCATCCGAACCCGCAAGGGAGACGTCTTCGAGTATATCCGGCGCAAGGGGCGTGGCCACACCTTGCGTGCTGCCGACGATACGTCCGTCGTGGAGGAAGCCGAACTGCAAACACTCTTGAGCGGAGTCAATGTCGACCTTTTCACTACCATGTTCGGAATGGGGTACGACGATCTGGTTCGGGGCGGCCACGATATCATTCAGGGGGGCGGTGATTCGGGACAACTGGTTTTTGCCGCCGGATCGGGGATCGTCAACCTGACGGAGGTTCAGAAAGACTTGCAGTTGCAAGCCGATGCGCTGTTTCGACCTTCCGGGCAGAAGCCGAAAATCAACGCTGCCTTGGGCCGGTTGAGCCGTAACCGCCGGGAACTGCGGGAGGCCCAGCTGCCGGGTCGGGAGTGGGTCCGGCACGATGAGGCCCTTCAGGCGGCCTTGAATAAAAAGAAAACCGTCGAAGAGGAGTTGATCGTCCTGGTAAGACACCTGAATCGATTACAGCGCATCTGGGAAGCCCTGCCACTCATTGCCGAACGCCGGGAGCTGGCCGGCGATTTTGCAACTTACGGCAATGCCGTTCTGTTGCCCGAAGAATTCGCGGAAGAACGGCAGGAACTGCTCGTAAAGATCGGAATCGCCGAAACCGGGAGGGACCGCGCGGCGAAGAACATTGCGGCGCACGAGCAGGCCATTGCCGCTCTGGACATCGACTCAGGCCTTCTGGACCGTGCCGAGCCGATCGAGGAGATTTACCGCGAGCTGGGCAGCCAGCGTAAAGCAGCCAAGGACCGGCTGGCGCTGGAGACACGCCGCAACACCCTGCTTGGAGAGGCAAGGGAGATCCTGCGCAGCCTGCGTGAGGGTCTCTCTTTAGAACAAGCCGAAAGGCTGCGGATTAAAAAATATGAAGCGGTGAAGATTCAGGAATTGGGCACTCAGTACGAGCGGATCATAACCCGTATCGAAGATGCGCGCGACAAACTGCCGGCACTGTCCCGTGAGATCACCGACCTCAAAAAGGACATCGGGGCCCTCGATGCCCCACCTGAGGTCGAGGGGCTGCGAGCGGCGCTGGCGCAAGCCGCCGAGTTCGGCCCGCTCGAAAAGCACAACCGGGCCGAGCAGGTCGACATAATAACCGCACGGGAAACCATTGCGCTCGAGCAGTCCCGGCTGGAATTGGGGCACCATAATACCGGTGTTTTGGAGGGCCTGGCGGTACCGTCGGCGGATACTGTTATGGCGTTCGAAGATCGTTTCGACGTTCTCGAGCGGCGTATCGACGATCTGAGGGGAGATATCGGTAAAACACGCACACATCTCCAGGAGGTGGAGCGGCAGATCGAGACCCACCGACTGGAACGGGAAGTGCCCACGGAAGAAGACCTGCAGGCGGCCCGGGAAAAGCGCGACCGCGGCTGGCAGATAATCCTGCGAAGGCTAAACGAAGCACCGGTGTTCGAGGAAGAGCTGAAGGCCTATGTCTCCGCGACGCGGGCTACAACAAATCTTGCCGAAGCTTTCGAGGCGGACCTGCAGCAGGCGGACGCCGTATCCGATCGGCTCCGACGCGAAGCCGACCGCGTTGCCACGAAGGCCAGGCTGTTGGCCGACCAAACCACTGCAGGCAGTCAACTGGCAACGCTGGAGGAAGACTTCGTTTCGGCCGAGACAGAAAAAAATGACCTCACGGCCGAGTGGGTGGCTGCGTGGCAACCCCTGGGAATTTTACCGCGGTCTCCGAAGGAAATGGGGCAGTGGACGCGCCGTTTTCGGTCACTGACCGAAAAAGTGAACGAGTTGAGGATACGGCAGACCAAGGCCGATGCGTTGAAAGAGGATATCGATACGCAGCGGTCAAAGCTGGTTCAAGGTCTGCGGGGGTTTTCCGGTCTCGCCGTTGCGACGGACGAATCGTTGAGCGGTCTGATCAAACGGGCTCAAAAATGGGTCCGAGATGCGGACGATCTTTCTCTCAGACGGGATCAATTGTTACGGGACAAAGCTCGGCGGGAAAAAGAGCTGGAAGCGGCCCAATCGCGCCTGGAACAAAATGAAAAAGAACGGCGAGAGTGGCAGCAGCAGTGGGAAGGAGCTGTGAGGTCGATCGGCCTCACAGCCCAAGCCTTGCCGGCCGAGGCCAATGCCGTCATGGATGACCTCAGAAGCCTTTTCGATAAGCTCAAGGAGACCGGAATTCTGGGAAAGCGCATTGCCGGCATCGACCGTGACAGCGATGCATTTGTGCGTCAGGTTGACCACCTGGTGGCAGCTGTCGCGCGGGATTTAGTTGATCGACCTTCGGATGAAGCGGCGCTCGACTTGCACACCCGACTCAACCGGTCGCGGGAGGCGCGCTCCAAGCTGGAGACCCTTCAAAAACAGTTGGCGCAGGAGCGGGGGCGTCTCGATCAGGCCCGCGACGATATTCTACAGGTCGGGACCCGGCTCATGAACAAGTGCCAGCAGGCCGGATGCAACAGTGCCGATGAACTTCCCGAGGCCGAGCGGCGCTCTAACCGACGCCGTCAGATCGAAGCCGATCTGAAAAAAATCGATACCCGGTTGCATAAACTGTCCGCCGGCGCCACCGTGGAAGACTTTATCGAAGAGGCCC
>JARFQH010000361.1 GCA_029287875.1 Desulfobacteraceae bacterium
GTAGGGACGTGAGTCCCTTGCAATACACTCACTCGAAGTCGCTGAAAACGGCCACCACTACCGGCGCGCTTTCCGGTCCCCGATAAGGCGATCCGGAGGTGTCGATCTGTTCGACGAAGTTCAGCTCGATTATCTGGACGGTCTTTTTCTCACGGTTGCTGAGCAAAAGAACGTCGGACCCCTGAATGTGCCATAAACGGTCAAACCCCTTGCCGACATCCATCGTTTCGTCCAGAGTGCCGTTCGGTTCGTAGATTTGGATCTGTCCTTTGTCGGTGAGGACAAAGACCTTGTTCCTCGATGTCGAAAAGGCGACATCGAGAGGCGAATCCTTCAAGTTGAACGTCTGAATGACGTTCCAATCCAGGGCGGCGAAACAAACCGGCAGCATGTAGAAAAGGGCAGCCAGGGTGCTGAAAAAAACAGTGACTCTAAATTTCATGGTTTTCCTCCCGAACAGAAGTCTGGGCCTCAAATGAACCCGTTGGATCGGAGCGAACCGATTTCCCGCACTTAAATGGCATTATCAATAAAAAAGCTCAAGCCTAAATATTAATCCGGCCTCGTCGAGACCAAACGCTGAAATTGGGTGGTTGGAACTTGAGATTTCTGAATCCCTCAACACCCGGGATAGTGTCTCTAAAGATGACCTTTCTTTGTGCCGCTGGCCGTCGGCGTCCAAACCCGGCTCAAGAACAAAAGTTTGCTGCCTTGAATTTCAAGAATTAGTGTTTAGTCTATCCAAAACATTTTAACCTGCCTTACCCAACTGCAATTTCATGAAAGGAGAACACCGATGAAAGGTACGGAGAGTGTCCACAAGAACGTACAAGAAATGTGCGACTGTTATGCGACGACCGATCCGCTGAGAGAGATGTCGATCCTTAAAAACGACGCCGACAAGGAAGAAGCGGCGGTAAAGTGGTTGGCACTGGTTGCTCTGCACGGTGTGAACAACAATGCGGAAAAAATATCCATCCGCCGCAGTGGGGATGGCAAGGTAACGGTTTACGCCGAGTACAGAACAACCGAACTCCCGTCTCCGGGCGGTGAAGTAGGGCAGAAGATTTTCGAAGCGGTCAGGGGAATGACGCACATCGAAGGTGAAAAAGGAAAGACCGACCTGGCCCTTGGGCTTCGTGAAAGCAGCATCGATCTCAGAGTTAAATTAAAGAAGAAAGAAGGGGGGGAACAGGTCACACTGAGGTTCCCTGAATAAAGAAACTGCGCCGTTGAAATAGCCGACCTCGGTTATTTCAACGGCAATTCTTCATTAAACCAGTTTTTTCGCCGCGGAAATGACGGCATCGTAGTCAGGTTCTTCGGCCACCTCTTTCACAAACTGGACATACCGAACAACTCCCTCGGCGTCGACCACCAATACGGCCCGCGCCAGAAGGCGCAGTTCCTTGATCAGCACGCCATAAGCATTCCCAAATTCGGCTTCACGGTGATCGGAAAGCGTCACGACTTTGTCGACGCCCGCCGCACCGCACCATCGCTTTTGGGCGAACGGCAGGTCCATGCTGATGGTCAGTATGACGATATTTTCACTCAACTTTGCGGCTTCGCTGTTGAAACGCCGGGTTTCCATGTCGCAGACCGGGGTGTCGAGGGAGGGTACGGCAGAAATGACGACCACTTTGCCTCGAAAAGAGGATAACCGCACGGGCTTCAACTCATTGTCCAGCGACTCGAAATCCGGCGCCGGATTCCCTGGTTTAATTTCCTGACCGATTAGGGTCAAGGGGTTGCCTCGCATTGTGATCAATCCGGTACGCTCGTTCATAACAGCCTCTCTTTCTTTCTGATTGTGATTGGGTCCAAATTTTAGGGCTTTTAAAACAATTTTCTTTAAGTTAACGCTCATAAGCATCAAGTCAACGTGACCTCGCAGACGGTTCCAGACACTCATAACCAACGGTCGGCAACGGACGCTCTTGTATCTAAACATCGGTCTGCGGCATGCATCTGCGGGGCCTCCACCCGTTTCTTGACTTAACCCGTGCCTGTGGTATGAACCACTTAGGGGAAGAAAAACCGCCCCTGTGTTGTGAATGGCAGCAACCAGCCGTAAATGGGGGGACCGTGAAAAAAGGCATTGGCTTATATCTTTGTGTCGTCATGTTCACGGCTCTTGCCGTGCCGGCGGTTTGGGCCGAATCGGGAGAGGTGACCATCGGTTACCAGCTCATATTTAACCCCTGGAAGGTCGCGATCGCGGAGGGCGACTTCGAGAAGGTCACCGGATATAAAATCAACTGGCGCAAATTCGACTCTCCGGGCAAATTGTTGCCGGCCATCACATCCGGCGACGTCCAGATCGGCCTGTTGGGGTCAACGGGCGTGGCGACGGCCATGTCGAATGGTCTCAACGTAGAACTGTTCTGGATCGCGGAGGGTATCGCTGCTGCCGAGGCCTTGGCGGTGCGCGACGGGTCGGGAATCGTCGCACCGCAGGATCTCATCGGGAAAAAACTGGCGACCCCCTTCGTGTCGACGACCCATTTCCACATCCTCTTTGCGTTGGAGCAGTTCGGCATCGACCCGAAGAAAGTGACTCTTTTGAACTTGCCGCCCAATGCGATTGCCGCAGCCTGGCTATCAGTATCGGGACGGCCGGCTGTTTGCTGATTTTATGGTGGCTGGTCACCCGCCAGAAGTACGTGGACCCGCTTTTTTTACCCTCGCCCGCAGCCGTGTCTGGAATCGGGCGGTCGAGCTCGGCACAGCCGGCTTCGGGGGCGCCTCACTCTGGCAGCACACCTGGATTAGTATCTACAGGGTGTTTCTGGCGTTTTTCATTGCCTGCCTGACGGCAGTCCCGATCGGACTGGCCATGGGGATGAGCCGTATTTTCAGAGGCATTTTCGATCCGCCGATCGAATTCTACCGGCCGATCCCACCGCTGGCTTACCTGCCGCTGGTCATCATCTGGTTCGGCATCGGAGAAGTCTCCAAGGTCATTTTAATTTATCTGGCATGTTTTGCCCCGATGGCCCTGAGCACGCGGGCCGGGGTTCGATCCGTATCGATTGAACAGGTTCACGTGGCGTATTCGCTGGGGGCCACCCGGTCACAGGTCCTCTGGCACGTGGTTTTCAGAGCTGCTCTGCCGGAGATTTTAACCGGCATGCGCATCGGTATCGGATTCGGGTGGACCACCCTGGTGGCCGCAGAAATGGTGGCGGCTGCGGGTCTGGGCTACATGATCCTGAATGCCTCTGAGTTTTTAATGACCGATGTGGTCGTGATGGGAATTGTGATTATCGGTTTGGTCGCCCTTTTCAGCGACCTGTTGATGCGCTATCTTGAGCATAAACTGGTACCGTGGAAAGGCAAGATATAGGGAGTTCGACATGGCTACTTTTGATTTCGACATCGGGGTCATCGGCGGCGGGGCGGCCGGTTTGACCATAACGGCCGGTGCCGCTCAGCTCGGTGCGAAGACCCTGCTCATCGAAAAGGATGAGGCACTGGGAGGTGACTGCTTGCACTATGGCTGCGTTCCGAGCAAAACACTGATCAAGAGTGCCCATGTCTACCATCAGATGAAGAACGCGGACCGTTTCGGGCTGCCGCTTGTGGACCTGCCGCCGGTAAACTTTCGTCAGATCGCCAAGAGGATCAAGTCGGTCATCGACACCATCCAACAGCACGACTCAGAGCAACGATTCTGCAAGCTCGGCGCCAAGGTGGCCTTCGGAGAGCCGCACTTCATCGACGAGAACCGTCTTCGGCTGAACGGCCAAACGTTTGCGGCCAAAAACTGGGTCATCGCTACCGGATCCTCGGCTGTGGTCCCGCCGATTCCCGGTCTGGCCGAGACGCCGCACCTCTCAAACCGTGAAATTTTCTATCTGGATCGCCTGCCGTCTTCCATGATTATTTTAGGCGCGGGGCCGATCGGGGTCGAAATGGGACAAGCCTTCAAACGCCTCGGCACGCGGGTGACGATCGTCGACCGTGCGAATCAAATCCTGGGAAAAGAAGACCGGGACATGGCCGACGCGGTCAAAGGCGTAATGTCTGCTGAAGGGGTCGTCTTTTATCTGGAAGCGTCGATCGAATCCGTCGCGGATCTCGGCCAGCGGAAAAGGGTCGCCATAAAGACGGTTGACGGTCAACGTCTCGATCTTGAAGCCGAGAGTATCTTCGTTGCCATGGGGCGCGGGGCCAACACGAGCGGGCTCGGGCTTGAAAAAATCGGTGTCGAACACGACCGGCGCGGCATCAAGGTCGACCGTCGCCTGAGAACAACCCAGAAGCACATCTATGCCGCCGGAGATGTTGCCGGCGGCTATCAATACACCCACGCAGCCGGATATGAAGGCGGCATCGTCGTCAGCAATGCTGTTTTTCATCTGCCGCGCAAGGCCGATTACGCCTATATGCCCTGGTGCACCTATACCGACCCGCCGCTGGGCAGCATCGGGATGAACGAAACAATGGCCCAAAAAGCCGGTATCGACTACTCGTTGTGGACCGAGGAATTCAAGGACAACGATCGCAGCCTGGCAGAGGGTGAACAGGTCGGGAAAATCAAAATGATTCTCGATGACAAAGAAAAGCCGATCGGTGTTCAGATCTTCGGGCCACACGCCGGGGACTTGCTCGGCGAGTGGGTGGCGATCCTCAATGGGAAAGTAAAGCTGTCCACCCTGGCGGCGGCGGTGCACCCTTACCCGACGATTGGAGAAATCAACAAACGGGTGGCGGGGACTTTTTTCTCTTCCAAGATTTTTTCCGATAAGATCAAAAAGACACTGAAGTTTTTTTTCAATTTGAAAGGTCGTGCCTGTAGCCTGGATGAGTTTACAACCTGAGAATAAACAAATCACAATGACCGAAATTCCAAACTATTGGTTTTTTTATCTTATTTGAGATTTGGATATTGTAATTTTGAATTTATTTGTATTTTGGTGCTTGGCATTATTTCAGGCGGGCGGGCAAGCCCTGAAATCTGAAACCTAAACCAACACTGCTCGATTTACATTTTTATGTGCCCAGGCTCAAAATATCGAGCAGCGGTCGACAAGGGATAAGACAATTTATGTGTGACAAGACACTAGTTTAGATGGATCGAGTAAAGCACGACCGGCTTAACCGGAGAGTCGAAATATGCAAGAAAATGGACAAGATCCGGCCGTCAGCCGCAGCAAGGCGATTGTCAAGGCCATCATCCTGGGGGCGTTTATCATCGGTGCCATTGTTCTGGTTCGCTTCACGCCGGTGAAAGGCTACCTGACGACAGAGCAGTTGGGGCGATTTCTGGACACAGCCGGTTTCTGGGCACCGCTGGTCTTTATTCTCATCTACAC
>JARFQH010000364.1 GCA_029287875.1 Desulfobacteraceae bacterium
CTTCCAGGTTGAACGGCTTGGTCAGGTAGTCGTCCACGCCCCAGGAGAGGCCCTTGATAATGTCGTCCGAAGCGGCTTTGGCAGACAGAATCAGGATCGGCAGGCGTTCGTCTTCCAGCCGAATGGCCCGTAAAACGGACAGCCCATCGATGACCGGCAGCATGATGTCAAGCACGATCAGATCCGGCCTGACTTCCTTCCACTTCTGCAGTCCGGAGGGACCATCACCGGCGCTGACGACCCTGTATCCCTGCAGCGACAAGTTCAGTTTCAACCCTTCGGCGATGTGGATGTCATCCTCGATGACCAGGATGCATTTTTTATCATTTTCAATCATGAGAACAGCACATGTCGGCCGATGCGGGCATGGCCGGAAACCAACCGCCCGGGTGGAGGAGTCTATCTCATTAAGTTTGGCCGGTTGAGCCCGTTTCGCCGGTTGAAGGATGTTATCGATTTTATAAGGGATACCGGTTGCGGTTTCTGAGTTTCAAGTTTCAAGTTTCTATTTTCGCATTAACCGGCAGGGTGAACGAAAATGTAGACCCCTTGCCGATGCCTTGGCTGTGCGCCTCGACTTTCCATTTATGAATACGGGCAATGCTTTGGACCAGGTACAATCCCAATCCGCTGCCTTTGGCACTCATATCTTCGGCCCGACCGACCTGGTAAAATTTTCTAAAAATTTTGCGGAGCTCTTTCTTTTCGATGCCAATGCCGTTGTCTGCGAATCGGATGATCAGTTTTCGCGGATAGATCTCAAAACCGACGTCGACAGTGGGTTGGGGCGAATTGTTGTATTTTACGGCATTTGTCAACAGGTTCATCAGCATCATGTCGAACAGGGGCAAATTGACCCGGACGGTGGGGAGTTCCCCCTCTGGTGGATGAATCCGGATGTTGCCATTTTGGAATAGATGTTTGTTGTTATCCATAAACAAATTCATTGCGGTTATTAGGTCCGTATCGACGAATTCGTTTGCATAGCTCTTGCTTTCTATTCTGGCCAGGTTTAAGATTCGGTTAATGTTTTCAGTCAGGCGGGTCACATCTGAAATCATGAATTGAATGTATTTGAGTTGATCGGCACGCGCCAACTCGTGTTTTGAAAATGTTTGCAGAAACAGCTTCAGGGAGGTGACCGGGGTCTTCAGTTCGTGGGTAAAACTGTTGATGAAGTTGTTCTGGAGACGATAGAGTTGAAGCGTTTTCTGACCATAAACGAAGATGCCGAAAATCCCCATCAGAATAATTCCCACCAGAAGCGACAAGACCAGGATCACCATCCAGGTCTGTGACGCCAGCACCTGGTCGCGATCCAAGTTAAAGCGTTCGATGACGGACCTGAGACCGATATTGGCTTCCATGTACCAGTAAATATATAGAAAAAGCGACAGGCCCAGCGCGGCAATGGAAAGAAGAAATATTAATATCGGGTGAATGACCCAACGGGGTGAATTCATGACGGTTGTGTTCTATACTACGTACATCGATTCATGGTTTCGTTGAAAGATTGATCTGTGTCCGTATCTTATGCCAAAAAAGCGCTTCAAAAGCTATGAAAAAGGAGAACGGTATGAACCTCAAGGCAAAGAATTACGTGGAGAAACATAAAAAGGCCGCCGCCGAAAAACTTTCCGCTCGCAGCGCCCATCTCAAGACAAAGGGTCTGGAAGAGGCGGCCATCCGGCGCGACCCCTCCATCAGAAAGATCAAGGCTGACATCCGCAAGGCCAACTTCCGGTTGGCCAGTATCGCAAATCAGGAAACATTGAACGCTGAAAAAGTTCGGATCAAAGAGATGAAACTGGCTGAAAAAAAGGCCGCCCCCGAGAAAACGCCGTTGAAGCGCGCCAAGAATGAAGGCGGGCAGAAGGAAAAGAAAGAAAAAAAGAAAAAAGAGAAAAAGGCGTAAAAACCAGCACAAGCAGGGGGACATGACGACAAAAACCGAAAATGCGGAGTTCGGCATCTTTCTGATGGCCCATTCACCGAACCCGATCCTGGTCTGCAAGGCAGATTCCGCGATAACATACGTGAACCCGGCCTTTGAAAGGCTGACCGGGTTCCGGGCGGCCGAACTGATCGGGGCTAACGCTCCCTACCCGTGGTGGCTTCCGGAAAGGATAGACAAAACTCAAAAGGCGTTCCATACCGCCATGACGGCCGGGGTTACTCGAATCGAAGAGCACTTTCAAAAGAAAAACGGCGATCGTTTCTGGGTCGAACTGACCGCCGGCCTCGTGGAAAACGGCAGTGGGGCCCCATACTATCTGGCGAACTGGGTCGATATCACCGACCGTAAAAAGGCCGCCGACGAATTGCGGGAATCCGAGGAAAGATACCGCAGCCTGGTCGACAACATTACCACCGGCGTGACGCTGATTAGCCCCGACATGAAAATCCTGGCCATGAACCGGCAGATGAGAAGGTGGTATCCGCACATCGACCCGTCTGAGAAACTGTTCTGCTACCGTGTTTACCACGACCCTCCGCGCGAGGACAGGTGCCCCGACTGCCCGGCTTGCGCGTCATTTATGGACGGAGAGGTGCACGAGTCGACCCACGAGGTATCCGTCCACGGTGACATGCGGTTCCACAGGATCGTTTCTTCCCCGATCAGAAACAACGAGGGCCGGTTGGTGGCGGCGATCAATATGATCGAAGACATTACCGCAGCGCGACAGACCGAAATGCGGATCAAGAGCCTCTCGCACCAGCTGTTGAAGGCTCAGGAGGACGAGCGCCGGATGATCTCGCGGGAATTGCACGACAGCGTGGCCCAGGAGCTTTCCACCGTGAAGATTGCCTTGGCGACCCTCCTGAACCCGCACGCGAGCGTGCCGCCCGAAATGCTGCAAAAAGTGTCCAAATTGACCCGGTTGCTCGACCGGTCCATTCTGTCCGTCCGCAACCTCTCTTACGGCCTGCGGCCGCCGGGACTGGAGGAATTCGGGCTCCTCCAGACCCTTGCGACATTCTGCGAGGAATTTGGCGAAAGCACCGGCATCGAAGTCGACTTTCAAACCGCCGGTTTGAAAAATTCTTTTTTGGGGTCTTTCATTGAAATCAATCTCTACCGACTGATACAGGAAGGGCTCAACAACGTTCGAAAGCATGCCGCCGCCGGCCGGGTCATAATCAAGCTGGTCGGTTCACATCCGAACATCATCCTGCGCATCATCGACGACGGCCGGGGGTTCGATGTGAAGGCCCGCGAGAGGGCGTTGGACGCTGAAAGGCGGCTGGGATTGCGCAGCATGAAGGAGCGGGTTTCGTTGCTCCAGGGCCGTATGGAGCTGCGATCACGCCTTGGAAAGGGTACCAGCATCCACATCAAATTTCCTCATCAGGAGAAAAAAGTTGAGTCGAAAAAATAGTGTCCTCATTGTCGATGACCACCCGCTGTTCAGGGAAGGCCTCAAGTCGATCATCGCTTCCAGCCGGCAGTATGAAGTGGTCGGCGAAGCCGGCACCGGGCAAGAGGCGATTGAACAGGTTCGGCAGCTTTCGCCGGACCTGATCCTGCTCGACGTGTCGCTGCCGGACGGCAGCGGCCTGGAGCTGATCGGCGACCTCATAAAGTGCTGCAAAAAGTCCCGAATCCTGATCGTGAGCATGCATGCCAAGATCGATTACATCGTCAAGGCTTTTCAGGCCGGCGCCACCGGATATTTGGCCAAGGGGTCGGCCGCGGAAAAACTGCTGCAGGGAATGGAACATGTTTTGAAAGGCGATTATTTTATGGACACGTCCGTTTCCCAGCAGGTCGTCAAAAAGCTCGTGGGTCTGGCACCCAAAGAGGCGCTGACGACCGGTTCCAACTACGATACACTGACCGCCAGAGAGCAGGAGGTCATGGTTCTTCTGGCCGAGGGGTTGAGCGTGAGCCAGACCGCCGAAAAGCTCTTCATCAGCCCCAAAACGGTTGAAAACCACCGTTCCAACATTATGCGCAAGCTCGGGATTCACAAAACCATCGACCTGGTGCGCTACGCCGCCCGACTGGGACTGATCGATATCGATCTCTGGAAAGAATAACCTCTTTTTTACCAACCCCACACTATCCTTCCCACCATTATTATGGTTCCCCTGGGGAAATCCCCCAATCCGGGATTTTTCCCCACAAAATTGAAGCCCTTCGCCTATGGACATTGCGGCTTAGGTTAGCCATAGGTAATACAGGTGAAAATCCAGACCGTGTTTTAAATTTGAAACGAAGGTGTTGCGGGCGGGCCGCTCTGGTCCGCAAACAGTCCTATGAGAACGCAGCGAGCGGATCCGAGAGTTTCGAATCGGCGCCTCAAAAAAGGAAAAAATATATCCAAATGTGCCGCCGTGCCGGATGTACCACACCTTATTCGGTCCATCCAGCGTCTTGAAGGCAATCCGGACTGCTTCGGGAAAACCGTTTCGGATTGCAGTCGCACATGTCCCTGGCGCGAATATTGCCTGACCCCGGCGAAAAAGGGGTGGCGGTAAAAAAAGAAGACAGTGGGGGTGCTGGACGAAAAGCGGCTGAAGGCCGGGAAGGAAAAATCGCAGCGGTGATGCAGCCGCTAACCTTACTGTGAGCGATATTCCAGGGAGGTGCGGGATGGTAAAAAACCAATCACCGGCACAACGACAAGCCCTGACGGGCCGGCCGTACGACCATGCTGCACGAGAACCGGTCGCACCGAGGAGAAAAACGGAACTGGCGTCAATCCGGAGGACGGCCTCGAACGACCGGCAGGATTTGATCGATGGCATTCCTTTAAGGGTTTTGGTTGTCGACTTCCATGCCGCCATCCTCGAAGTTGTCGCGATGATGTTCAAGGCCCTCGGCTGCCGTGTCAGCATCGCACATGATTGCCAGGCGGCGGTCAACAGTCTCTCGAACATGGCATTCGACCTCGTTGTCAGCGAATTCTGCATGTCGAAGTTGAACGGTTGCCATTTGGCCGCTCTCGTCAAGGCCACTTCATCACAAACAAAGGTCCTGATCATGACCGGGTTGTGTCAATCCGAGGTGGCTGCGGAAATGGGCTCCCCCCACGTCGACGGTTGGATATTCAAACCTTTTGGTTTCGAAGAACTGCTCGATGTTCTCGAATTGATAAAATTGCCGGAGGCCTACCATTGTTTCCGGGCGTAGGCCGTGGCTGGGATCAGATACCCCAATTGATTTGAACGATTCAAAACTGACGATTTTATTGTATGCACTGGTCGGTTTTCAACACAGAAATGAGAAATTTTCTGCAAGGAGGTTACCCGGTATGGCCAATAATTTTCGTGTGGATGTCATCGGCGGCGATATGAAACGACTCAACCTTAAGATCCTCGGGGATTTCGATGGCACTTCGGCTTTCAGACTGCTCAACGTTATCGAGAAGAAAGGCGGGTCTGCCCGCAAGATCACTATCGATACCGACGGCCTGAGATCGGTCAACCCTTTCGGATCGGATATCTTCAGGGCCAACATTGCCGAAATGAGTAAAGGGGCCATCGATATCGATTATAAGGGTCGATTCAAAGAGGCCTTGGCAGAAGAATGAGCCACCACGGCGGCTCCGGGAAAGCAAGTCGACAGAAACTCAGACACTGGCGGAGGCAGCATGAAAAAATCAGAGTTGTCTTATTTCAGAAAGGTGTTGAACGACTGGCAGGAACAGCTTCTGCGGCAGGCGGATCACGCTATCGTCGGCTTAATGGACGCGTCGGTCAATTCATCCGATCTCATCGATCAGGCAGCCCTTGAAATCGATCGCAACTTCGCCTTGCGCATGCGCGACCGTGAAAGCAAGCTCATCCGGAAAATCAAAAATGCACTCAAACGGATCGACGACGGCACATTCGGCATTTGTGAGATGTGCGGTGAGCCAATCGCGGTAAAGCGGCTCAAAGCCCGGCCGGTCACCACTCACTGCATCGACTGCAAGAGGGTGCGCGAGACGTTCGAGCGGTTGACTGGGGATTAGGACGGCAACTGTCGGCTATTGTTATTGAACCCATCAGCAGGACATCCCGCCTGATATCCGCTTTCGGTTAAACGGACTTCAGGCAGACAGGTGATATATGAACTCTCAAATAGAAGAATGTACGCAATGTCGCAAGACGTGGACGCTGCATGCCGAGTGCATCAAGCTATCGGGCAGGAGCGACGTCTTTACCGCTAAATCGGTCAAGCACACCCACGGCGGCATGGTGCTGATTTCGAGAAAGGCCTTTAAACCCGGTACAAATCTAATCGTTCGGATGCTCGATTTTCCGCCGTCGGACAGCAGTGAAGATTACCCCCGTGTTCGGGCAATGGGATTGGCCGAGGTGCGCTGGGTCGAGGAGGTCATGGACGAGGACGGACTGGCATATGAAATGGGTATGCGTTACGTTTTTACCGACTGATCGTGTTTTTCTGATCTTCTTTGCCTACGTCCTGTGGAAAACATGTAAGGCGATCGAACCATCGCTGAAGTGAAAACCCCGTCTTTATGGGTTGTCCGGTCTACCTAATCATAACCCAGCCATTCTTTTTACTTCCTTACTACAGTGTTCTCTCCGCATTTCAGATAAACGGCAGGACCCGGCCGAGACAACTATAAAATCAAGTAGAGGCTTTGATGCCGCGACGGAAAAAAACCCACGGCGAAAACAAAGCCCTTCAAAGGTCGATCATGTGCCGTCATGTCATTCTTTATGTGTTTGTATTTCAAGGAGGCCGTAGATGTCCGTTTCAAAATCTTCATCCGATCAGAAGCGGCACTTGCGTAGAAAGGCTGAGGCGAAATTAAAGCGCCTTGACCAGCCGATCGAAGATACCGATCTTGCCACACGGCGCCTGATTCATGAACTTCGGGTTCATCAGATCGAACTGGAAATGCAGTATGAGGAACTTCAAAGAAATCAGCAGCTGATCAATGAGGAGAAAGAACGCTTTGACGATCTTTACGGCAAATATGTCAGCCTATTTGATTTTTCCCCGATCGGTTATGTCGTTCACGATTACAGGGGTGAAATCCATGAGGTAAACCTGACGTTTGCCGCCATGCTGGGAGAAAACAAGACGAATTTGATCGGCCGCTTCATCACGGATTTCATCCATCGTGACAGTCAGGACGCTTTTCATTTCCACCGGGTCCGGTATTCGGAATCCGAAGAAAAGTCCATCTGCGAACTCCGAATGGTACGGAAGGATAAGACCTCGTTTGAGGTCCAGCTTAACAGCCTGGTCTTTCGTGCGGAACCGGGTGGGAGCGGAAAAATTCGCACCGCCTTCGTCGATATCAGCGCGAAAGTGCAACAATCCAGAAAAAAAGAACTGATTCGACGTTGCCTGCAAATTGCCGGCAACGCGACGCAAACCTGTCCGGTTCTCGAAGGATTCATTCGAGAAATCAAATCGTTTTCGGGTTGTGAGGCCGTCGCCATCAGGATGCTTGACGAGCACGGAAACATCCCATACCAGGCGTATGAGGGGTTCAGCCGCAGCTTCTATGAATCCGAAAGCCCTCTCTCACTGAATACGGACCGTTGCATGTGCATCAGCGTCATCAAAGGCACCACGAACCCTGAGCAACCGTTTTTTACGACGGGCGGTTCTTTTTTCATCAATGCGACCACGAAGTTTTTGGCGACGGTTTCCGGGCAGCAGAAGGGCGACACCAGGAATGTCTGCAATGCATACGGATACGAATCCGTTGCCCTGGTACCGATTTCAATCGGAAACGATATTATGGGACTGTTTCACCTGGCCGACCGGCGCGAGAACATGTTTCCCTTGTCAGAGGTGGAAATGCTGGAAAGCGTGGCCGGCCAACTCGCCCTGATATTGAAGCGCATCATGGCCCAGGAGGAAGTCAAGCGGATGGCAGAGGAGCTGAATTTTTTATCCAGTCGGCTGATAACGGTTCAGGAAGAAGAGCAGCGCCGCATCGCGATGGAACTGCATGACCAGACGGGTCAGGACCTCAACGTGCTGAAAATCAAGATGACGGCCATCAGAAATCGTCTGCGCAAGGATCAGCCGGGATTGAAGGCGGAATCTGAGTGGGCGCTGCAGTTCATCGATAAAATTAACAACAATATCAGAAACTTGGCGTACAGATTGAATCCGGATTTATTGGAGCATTTGGGGTTGGAAGCTGCCCTGAACAGTTTGATCCGCGATTTCTCCGAGCATAAACGCGTGCAGATCACCGCCGACTTCGGCCCTATCAATAGCACCTTCGACCGCACTACCGGCATTGTTTTCTATCGCATCGTGCAGGAAGCGTTGACCAACATTAAAAAACATGCCGGGGCATCCCGGGTTCGGATCGCCCTCCACCGAGATGACGACCGGATTTCTGTGACGATCGAGGACGACGGGAAAGGTTTCGACATACCTGTGATACGGCTTGAAAAAGAGAAGAAGAAAGGGATGGGGTTAACCGCCATGGCCTTCAGGGCCCGGATGCTGGGCGGAAATTTTGAGATTTCGAGCCGCGAAGGACGGGGCACCAAAATAAAGGTCAATCTGCCGGTTCAAGAGAAAGCGGTGCATTGATAAATAACTCCCTTATGAGACTTAAACGTTTCCTCTTAGATCAAACTGGAGGCGGCAGCCAGAGACAGTGTTCATTTTGTGCTGGTCACTCCTTACGCTCCCAGTCAAAAGGCTTTACAGGAAAAACTCCCCGATCACTCAAATAAACAGCTATACCTGCACAAAAAGAAATTGACCGGCATGTTTGAGGCCTAACCATAAACAGGCTCATTTTCTGGCCAATGCATCTATGTATTGAGTTCCGCGACAGATCGTTGTAGATATAAACGGATAATGTGTGAGAACGGATTGAAGGAGAAACGTGTGGAAATCAAGCAGACAGCGTTGCAGGCCAAGCAGGCCGCCATTCAACTGGCGGCGGTGGAAAGCGCGCAAAAAAATGAGGCCCTGTCCGAAATCGCGCGGGCGCTGACGCAGCGTGCAACCGACATCAGCTCGGCCAACCGGGCCGACCGGACACGGTCCGAGAAGGAAAGACTGTCTGCGCCCCTGTTGAAACGGCTGCGTTTCGATGAGGACAAGATCAAAGAGGCGTGCGGCGGCCTGGCCAGCCTGATCAAATTGGCCGACCCGGTCGGGGTCACGCTGAGCGCGATGGAGCTCGACGAGGGACTCGAACTCTACAAAGTGAGCTGCCCCATCGGCGTGATCGGGGTGATTTTCGAGTCCAGACCCGACGCCCTGGTCCAGATATCTTCTCTGTGCCTCAAGAGCGGCAATGCCGTCCTTTTAAAAGGTGGCAGCGAGGCGGCCGAAACCAACCGCATCCTGGCGGAAGTCATCGCCGCGGCCGGTGAAAAGGCAGGGATCCCCGCCGGTTGGCTGGCCCTGCTGGAGACCCGCGCCGACGTGGCGGAAATGCTACGGCTGAACGACTGCATCGATCTGATCGTTCCTCGCGGCAGCAATGCCTTCGTTCAACACATCATGGAAAACACCCGAATTCCGGTCCTGGGTCATGCCGACGGCATCTGTCATGTGTATGTCGACAAAAAGGCCGATCTCGCCATGGCCGCCCGGATCGTAGTGGACAGCAAGTGCCAGTATGTGGCGGTGTGCAATGCGGCCGAAACCCTTTTGGTGCACAGGGAGATTGCCGGCGCCTTTCTGCCGCAGATTAAAGCGGTCCTGGAAGAGAAGGGGGTCGATATCAGGGGGTGTGAAGAGACCCGCAAGCTGATCGACGTCATACCGGCCACGGCCGAGGATTGGCGCACGGAGTATCTCGACCTGATCCTGTCGGTCAAGGTCGTGGCCGGCCTGGAGGAGGCGATCACTCATATTAACCACTACGGATCGGGCCACACCGATGTGATCGTGACCGCCGACCGCGGCAGAGGGGCGCGCTTCATGGACACCGTCGATGCGGCCGATGTTTTTCTCAACTGCAGCAGCCGGTTCAGCGACGGCTTTCGTTACGGGTTGGGAGCCGAGGTCGGCATCAGCACCAGCAAAATCCACGCCCGCGGACCGGTGGGAATGGAAGGGCTGGTGATCTACAAATGGCGGTTGATCGGCAACGGCCACATCGCCGCGGACTATGCGGGCGCGGACGCCAAGCCCTTCAACCACCGCCCCCTGCAGAAAACCTTCGGGGGATAAAGGTCCGTCACAGACATCGAGATCCGCTTGCCAACCACCAGCTCCGCGTGACGTCGCGGTCCGAGGACCGTCTGTTTACAAATCCGCCGGATCGATCTCCCGGGTGTAGTCGATACCCGGCATGTCGAAGCCGTGGTGCCTCAAGAATTCTTGCCGCAAACCATCGATGTCGGCCAGTTCCCTGATGTTGCCGGCGTCGACTTTATCCCAGAGTTCCGTGACATTCTGCTGAACATCCGGGCGCATTTCGTAATCATCGATGCGGATGCGGCCTTTTTGATCCACGCGCGGGGGCCGGTCGCTGAAGAGGTGGTCGTGGTAGAGCCGGTACATCTGTGCGATGCACCCTTCGTGCAGGTGGCCGGCCTTCATGACCCGGTAGAGAAGGGCGATATAGAGCGGCACGGCCGGGATCACCGCACTGGCCCTGGTGACCAGGGCCTTGTTGACGCTGATCAGGGCCTTTCCGCCCAGTGGCGCCAGCAGTCGGTTGATGGTGACCACTTTTTGCTCGAGGTCCTTCTTGGCGGCACCGATGGTTCCGTCGCGGTAAAGAGCCCGGGTATGCACCGAGCCGATGTAGGAGAAGGCCACGGTCAGAAAGCCCGGCGCCAGAAGATCGGCCTCGCGCAGTTTTTTCAACCACAGGAGCCAGTCTTCCCCTCCCATTACCTTCACGGTCTGCTGGACCTCTTCTGTGGTGGCCGGTTCGGCCGTGACCACCTCAACCTTGCCAGTGAGAAAATCGACCGTCTTGGCAGTGAACCGCTTCCCGATCGGCTTGATCACCGAGGAATAGATCTCACCGGTCTCGGGATCCATTCGCCGCGGGGCCGCGATGCTGTAAACGAGAAAGTCGATGCAGCCGAGTTTTTCCTTGATCAGTCGGGCGACATCTGTTTTGGTTTCCTCCGCGAATGCGTCTCGGTTTACGTTCCAGGCCTCCAGGCCTTCGTTTTCGGCCTCATTTCGAAAGGCCTCGATGTTGTACCAACCGGCCGTTCCGGTCCGGTGCGCGCTGCCGCTTTTTTCATAGCCGATACCGATTGTGGCGGCGCCCGAGCCGAAGCCCGAGACGATTCTGGCGGCTAACCCGTACCCGTTCGAGGCACCGACCACCAGAACTTTTTGGGGGCCGTCGATTTTTTCACGGGCTTTCACATATTGGATCTGCGTGCGCACCTGGGCGGTGCAACCTAACGGGTGGGCGTTGACACAGATGTTGTTTCGAATCCTGGGCTCGAGTATCATGGCACCATTTATCGCTTGATCCTGTTGAGGCGCAGTTTGGTTTTGCCGGCGGATATCAATTCGAAATCCTGTCCGCCTAATTTGAGCCCCCTTTTTGCCTCCGATTCGTGAATCGAGTGATGGTAGGCTGTTTCCGGATCGAGTTCCGGGATGATGACATCGACGTTGATCCGATCATCTTCGAACCCGCGATATATCATTATTATTTTGCCGACCGATATAACCTGCCCCAGGGATAAAATGACGGTCTTTTCGTCAGAGCGGACCCTCATTTTGTTTTCATAGCTCGAGACGGCACCTTCCAGTCGCTGCTGGGATTGCATGCTCCGGGGTCCGACCACGGCCGTATAAATGAATCCGACAAACAGCAATCCGATCAACAAAAAAAATCCGATGATCAGCCACCGCCGGTTACGGTTTTCCTCCATTTTTCATGGCCCGTTTAAGTAAGATGTTGAAAGCGCAAGGGATCCGAAAGGAGGGTGTAAGCGTTGTGCACGGCCACTTAAGTCCGCGACCCGGCGAATCCTTGCGCTTGAACTTCCGATAGCATTTCTGAGGGGACGGGTCAAGAAGGTGCGATTTTTCGATGCACGCACAGGAGGGTGATGTCGTCGTTTTGCGGGGCCTGACCGAGGTGTTCGAATGTAACGCGCTTGATGTGTTTGATGACCTCGGTGGCCGAAGAATGTCTTTTTCTGAGGATCGATTGAAGCCGCTCCCGTCCCAAGATTTCATCCGCCGGTGATCTGGCCTCTGTCACACCATCCGTGAAGGCGAGTAAGATATCGTCCGGATTGAGCTGAACCTGTCTGGAAATGAAATTCATTTTCGGTAACAGGCCCACCGCCGGACCGGTCGGCCGGAGCATGACGATTTCACCCGCTGCGGTCAAAATGATCGGCGGTTCGTGTCCGGCGTTGATATAGGTCAAGTTGCCAGCAGTCACGTCGAGTACGCCGACGAACATGGTGGCGAACATGCCCAATTTCCCGTGATGACGGGCGATGTAGGAGTTGGTGTCACGGACTGCCTTAAGGACCCCGAAGCCGCCGGCTCCGACTGCCTGGGTCGATGATCCAGCCGAAGTCTCGACCCCCAAGGTGTACACGCGGATGAGGCTGCGAAAAAGCGCCATGAATAGAGCTGCACCGATCCCCTTGTCGCAGACATCGGCTACAACCAGACCGAGGTGATGGCCGGACAACTCGAATACGTCGTAGAAATCGCCGGAAACTTGAATGGCCGGGTGCAGATAAGCCTCAATTTCCCAACCGGGTGCATAAGGGATTTCCTCGGGCAGAAAATCCCGTTGAATCTTGCGGCCTTTTTCCATTTCAAGATCCAGTGCGCCTGAGTAAATCTCGATTTCCTTTTTGGCCTGTGCGATGCTGTGAAGAGATTCTTCCAGTCTTGCGTACAGGGTGGCATTCTCTAAAACCACACCGATTTGAACCGCGGTCATTTCGATCAACTCTATAGATTCGGTGCCGAAATGCCCGGGGCGGGAGTGCAGCAGTGTGAGCAGGCCGAGGAGCCGTTCTTTTCTGATGATCGGCACGACCAACGCCGAACGGACTTCGTACGGCTGGCCGGGAAGCTTCAACCAGCGCTCGTCCTTCTCCGTGTCGCAAATATAGGCCAGCTTGCAGTTGCCATCTTTAATGTTGCAGTGGCGGCGCACCCAGCCGGCCAGACCCTGATCCAGTACGGTACCGATCAGCCGGTTGCGTTCATCCGAGGACGCTTGCGTTCGCGTCAATATGCTCTCGATCACCACCCCGTTTTCATCGAGCAGAAACAAGCTGCCTTTTTCCGCACCGGTCAAGCCGATCGACACCTCGAGCGTCTTTTGCAGCGTTGCATTGATCATCTTCTGGTCGGCAGATGCGCGCGCGACGGATACAAAATGATCGAGCATCCGGCTCTGGGCCTGATACACGGCCTTTTCTTTCTTTAGACGTTTGATTTCCTGCTGTAGAATTCTCGTATCCACGATCTTCTCGCTGTCTTTCCGCCGACCGGCTGTTCTTTTCGGCTGATTGATCGTTTTCGCACCTGGGCCGTCGTTTTGAACAAATACCACTGATACTCGTCATCCGCTGCGGCCGGGATGCCCTCTGCGCGCTCGGCCTTGATGACCGCCTTGCTTGTATACAATAATCATTAATACTTTTTGTGTTGGAATTACAACTTGATAATATGACGCTTTCTGCTTACAAGCAAATTATCGGTATAAAAATTCGGTCCTTCATAGGTGTTTGATTATTTAGTTTTATGGTTCCCATTCATATGCCAGGTGAGTCATGACACCTCCAGATGTAAGACGCAAACTCTCGGCCATTTTCAGCGCCGATGTGGCGGGCTACAGCCGTCTGATGGGCTTGGACGAGGCCGCGACCGTCCGCACGCTGACCGCGTATAAAGAAGCGATGACCCGCCTGATCCATCATCATCGCGGGCGGGTGGTCGACTCTCCCGGTGACAACCTGCTGGCCGAATTCGACAGTGTGGTCCAGGCGGTTCAGTGTGCCTTCGAGGTCCAGGCTGACATGAAAGTGCGCAATGACGCCCTGCCTCAAGAGCGGCGCATGCTGTTTCGCATCGGCATCAACCTCGGCGATGTGATCGTCGACGGCGAGCGGATTTATGGTGACGGGGTGAATGTGGCGGCCCGTTTGGAATCCCTGGCAGCTTCCGGGGGCATCTGCGTTTCGCGAAGCGCTTTCGAGCAGATCGAAAACAAATTTACATTCGGGTGCGAGGAACTGGGCGATCTCAGGGTAAAAAACATTGCCAGACCGATCGGGGTTTATCGGGTTTGGGCGGATAGGGACAACGCCGGTTGCAAACCGGCGCGCAAGGCTGGATTGTCACCGGCACTCCTGAAGGTCTTTGGTGGCCTGTTGGCTCTGGCCCTTTTGACCGGTGCTTTTTTCTTCTGGGTTGAGGCGCACCGGCCGGAAAGACTTCTAACGAGTGCGCCGCCTTCGGGTGCCGTGCTGCCGGCTGCGGCACACCAGGCTTCCATTGCGGTTCTGCCGTTCAACAATATAGGCGAGAACCCGGAGCAGGAGTATTTCAGCGACGGGATGACCAACGACATCATCACGGATCTTTCCAAGTTTCACGAACTGTTTGTCATCGCCAGCAACACGGTTTTCACCTATAAAGGTAAAGCCGCAAGCATCGAAGAGGTGGCGCAGGACCTGGGCGTGCGTTACGTGCTGGAGGGCAGCGTCCAAAAGAGCGGCGAAAGAGTCCGTATCAATGTCCAACTCGTGGATGCCGGCGCCGGCAATCCTATCTGGGCCGAACGGTACACAGGCAATATGAAAAATATATTCAGCCTTCAGAATGATATCGTCCAGGCTATCGTGACCAATTTGGCGGTGAAAATACCTTCGGCCGAGCGCGCCCGCGTCGTGCAGAAAGGAATCGGCAACCTGCAGGCGTATGACTATCTTCTCAAGGGATACAATTATTACTACCGGCGCAACCGTGCGGCGAACATCCAGGCGGCCGAGATGTTCGAAAAGGCCGTCGCTCTGGATCCGAACTATGCCGCTGCCTATGTCGCCCTGGGAATGACCGAATTCGACAAGGTCAGTTACGGCTGGACCGAATTTCCCCACCAGGCGCTGGACCGCGCCCAAGAGCTTGCGCAACGGGGATTGACTCTAGATGAAACCAATTCTGCCCTCCATCATCTCCTGGGCATGATTTTCGCCTTGCGAAATCAGTATGAGCCGGCTATCGGCCAACTGGAGCGGGCCTTGGAGCTCAACCCCAACGATGCTGACAGCTACGAGGCCCTCGGCTGGATCAGGCTGTGGTCCGGGCAAACCGATGCGGCCGTCGAATCTCTGGAGCTCGCTCTGCGCCTCGATCGCAGTGCGCCCAGAAACACGCTGATGCATCTGGGCATGGCTTACTACCTCAAGGAACGTTACCGGGATGCCATTGCCATCCTCGAGAAAGGGCTGATTCAGTGGCCGGAATTCTCGGGTTTGCACATCGTCCTGGCGGCGGCTTACGCCCATACGGACCGCATGGATGCGGCCGCAGAAGCCGCATCTGAAGTGCGGCGTCTCGAGCCTTTTTTTGAGCTGGATAGTTTTGGCAGAGCCTTGCGGAATCCCTCGGACCGGGACAAGCTCATCGTCGGTTTGCGCAAGGCCGGTTTGAAGTGATACGCTACTGCATCAGTTAGGTTTGAGTTTTTTGGTCCAGTTCGTATCGGCTTTTTTTATCTTGGCATCGGTATTCAAGCCAAATTTGAAAGCGCTCCAACGACTCCAGTTAAGGTAAAGCTTTCCATCTACAATTTTAAAAGCCTCGGGATTCACTTCGGCGAACTCGCCGGCTGCAAGGGCCGATGCTCAGTAGCCGCCGTACTGCGGCGCGTAACGTTCCGGATCGGCTTTGAACATGTCGCGATGTTCGGCGTTGGCAAAGTGCCAGCGGGCATCCTGCCAGAGGGTTTCAAATTCGGCGGTCCCCTTCACGGCACGTCCGTCGGTGAAATAGGCGACGGTGTCATAGCCTTTGATGGCGACGCCGACATCATCGGTGTTGATCGGTATCTTGTGGTTTTCAGCCAGGCCCCATGGTGCCGCTGCCAGAACCGAGAAAGCGGTCAACAGCATTAAACTGATACTATTTAGCAAGAGTTTTCGCATGTCGGATCTCCATAGTATTTTTAAAATGCTACCATGACACATGGGTGTCAAGCGGATCCTGACAATACGATGTCATTGATTTTTTGTGACAGCGCGTTCAGGTCGAACGGTTTCTGAATAAAACCGTCGCAGCCGCTTTTGACGATATCGCCGGATTTGCCGTTGAGACCGTAACCGCTCGACAGCAGTACCTTGATGGCCGGATGGACGGCTTTGAGCAGGGTGCAGGTATCTGCGCCGCTGAGGTCGGGCATGATCAAATCCAAAATGACCAGACTGATGCGGGCGTGATGCCGCTTGCAGATCTGCAGCGCTTCCCGCCCGCCGGCTGCGGTCAACACGTCGTAACCGAGCCGTTGCAACATTTGGGAGCCGACCGCGACGACCATCTCCTCGTCGTCCACCAGCAGGACGGTGCCGGCGCCTTTGTACAACGGCTTGGTTGTGCGGTCATCAGCCGCCACCCGCTTGTCTGTTGCGGGCAAGTTGATGTCGACGGTCGTGCCTTGGCCTTCGACGCTCTCGACGGTGATAAACCCACCGTGGTTTTTTACGATGCCATATGCCGAGGCCAAGCCCAGGCCGGTTCCGCGGCCGATCTCCTTGGTCGTGAAGAACGGTTCGAAGATGCGGCTGCGGGTGGTGGCATCCATACCGATGCCCGTGTCGGTGACAGAGATTTTGACATAGCGGCCGGCGCTAAGCCTGCAGGCCGCAACGGCAGGCGAATCGAGATGGACGTTTGCCGCTTGAACAGTGAGGATGCCGCTGTCGGGCATGGCCTGCCAGGCGTTTATACATATGTTCAGCAGCACCTGTTCGATCTGGCTGCGGTCGGCTTCGACGGGCCAGAGATCGGGCTGCAATTCTTCCCGGATGACAATCCCTTTTTGCATGCGGCCGAACATGCGGTTTTTCTCCCGTATTACCGCACCCAGGTCGAGCGGTTTGACCTCGTACTTGCCCCCACGGGCGAACCCGAGCAACTGCCGCGTCAGATTAGAGGCGCTTCTGATGTGCTCTTCGATTCCCTTGAGATTTTCGACATGCGGGTGATCGGCGTCGATGTCGACCAGCATGATCGAGGTGCGGCCCTGGATGCCCATCAACAGGTTATTGAAATCATGCGCGATGCCGCCCGCCAGGGTTCCGATGGCTTCCATTTTCTGGGACTGAAGCAGTTGCTCCTGAAGATTTTTGGTCTCGGTGATGTCGCGCGAGACAACGACGACGCCGACGATATCCCCGTTTTCACCCCTAAAAGGAGAATAGGTGGCCTCCATGAAGCGGTTGCCCATGCCTGCGAAGTCGAACCACAACCGGAAGGTGACCTCTTCTCCGGCCAGGCAACGGTCGAATCTGGGTTTGATGTCTGTATTGAATCGTTTACGGCCGACCAGGTCCCGCATCGAGCTGCCGATGATCTCGGCGCGCGTTTTGCAGTGGGCCTTTAAGTAACTGTCGCTGACTGCTTGAAAGATCCCATCACTGTCGATCAACGCCATCAAATCTTTCGAGGTGGCGACGATCTTTTCGTATCTTCGCAGGGCCTCTTCGGCCAACTTGCGATCGGTAATGTCCATGGCGATACCGGCGAGTCGCACAATCCGCCCCTGCCGGTCACGGATAACGTAGCCCCTGTCCGATACCCAGCGGACGGAGCCGTCGGGGCGAACGATTCGGTACTCCCGTTTTTCGCTGCCGCCGGTTGCGGCGAGGCGGGCAAAGGATTCATTGGCAACCGTCAGGTCATCCGGATGGATACTTTTCGACCATTCTTCGTAACGGTTGTAAAGAGCCTCGGCCGATCTGCCCCAGATGGCCTCATAGGCGGGATTGACGTAGATGACCTTCTGCCGGTGCCAGTCAAACAACCAGATCGCCTCGCCGATGGTGTCGATGATTTCACGATGCCATTGTTCATTCCACCGCCAAAATGGTTCACCTTCTTTCCGCATCCCACCATCTTTCTGAACCGCCGTCTCGGTTCGATCGGGACGGCAGCCCTGCAACTCCCGTTCGAGGGCTTCAACCCGCTGGGCGAGTTGCTCGTAGGTGGGTCTGTCGGCCATGGGGCACCTCCTGATGGAAAACCGTCCAGAACAGAACTTGTTTTAACCGAAAAAGGTCTTTTAATCAGATGGTGTTGAATTCGCTTGTCGATTCACGGCATCGAAAAGGATGCCGATGATCTATCTGAAGCGGCGGCGTTAAATCTGCGCCGGCATTTTGCGGGGAGTTTTAATGACTTATAGCCGATCGACGCCGGAAACGCAATAATGAACTTTTTTTTCGCGAAATCTTAGCAGATACTCTGGATGTTTCTCAGGCGGTTGACCATGTCGAAAATGTCGGATTCGGCTCGCTTGACGAAATCGTTGAGGGTCGGGGTGCGGTCTTTGTCGAAGGTTGTCACAATACCGGCCAACTTTATTACGACCGGGGTTTCTTCAATGCTGTAGTCGACGTCGTGGATGCCTTTGAGGATCCGGCTCATGGCGGCCCTGGAATATTTTTCGGTCGTCATCGGCATAAGCGCAAGGAATTTGTTGCGATCGAGAACGCCGATGATATCGGAACTCCGACAAACCCGCTCCAGGTTGCTCAGCACGAAGTGCATGACGTCACCCCGGTTGATGGTGCCGGCCGGCAGGGGTTTGGCCGGAGTGACCTTGTAAATTGACAGCATCAACACCGAGAAAGGGGTGTCATAACGGATGGCGCGGTCAATCTCCTTCTCCAGGATGTAAAGGATACTGTTACGGCTCAAGATGCCTTTCGGCAATGCGGCCTTGATCGCTTTCTCCTCATCCGCCGGTTCGACATCCGAGGGTGCTTCCTTGACGACAACCTGGCCTTGCACGGCTTCTTTTTCATCGGTCGAGGTGCGCATCTGTTCCATGACGGCGTGCAGCTCGGCCCCGGCGGCGGCATTCTCTTCAAAGACCCCCGGAACCGCCGGCGGGTTTTCAACCCCGTCGGGTGTTAAGGTATTTTGGCGGGATGCCCAGCGTGACTTCAGTGCCTCGAGGCATTCTTCCATGCGTTCGCCCAAACGCTCGGCCACCTTGTGCAGAATTTCGGTACTGAGGTCCTTGCCTTTCAACCTTTCGACCAGGGTTGACTCAATTTTTGAAATCAGACCCTGCAGGTGCTGGTCTCCCTCCTCACCCTGCTTTTGGGCGGCATCCAGGGCGATTTCCGAGCCGACGCGTTCGATGTAATCGACCAACAGGTCAGACAGAACCGTTTCATCCCCCGATCCGCGGCGGATTTCGGAGGCCAGGTAAATCAATTCAGCCGCGCTTTTGGGGTCGCGGTTGACTTCCTCTATGAGGACATCGGCCGAAATGCCCAACTGGTCGGCGCTTTTTTCAAGAGCCGTCACCAGGTCTTCGCTCTGCAGTTCTTTTTTCAGCTCACGGGTCAACTGGAGAAACTCCTGCAACTGCATGCCCTCCTCCAAGAGGGCGGTCTTTATTTTCGGCATCAGTCGCTGCAATTCGCCCGGTTCCGGCACAAGGCGCCGCAGGATCTGCGCCAGTCGCTGAACAGAAATTTTTCCCTGCTGGTACTCTTCGCGGATGAGTTGAATCAGGACCTGATCTGTGAGCGCCTCTGTTTCCTCCAGGATCTGCCGCTCCTTTTGGTATACGATCCCTTCGGCCTTGCGGGTCGATATGCCGTCGAGGAGGTTTTTTTTCATTGCAAAGACGGCATCGGCCAGCTCACCGAGGCTAGGTTTGTCGGTGCCGGAAGACGACCGGTCGATCTCCTCGCGAATTCGCTGCAACTGGGCCATGATGACATCGCCGGACGCGGGGGCACCGGGTTCACCGGATGCAGCCGCCGCTTGATCGGCCTCGATTATTTTCCGGGAAGCGCCGGTGGGGCTCTCGATGATGCTTTGAAGCGAGAGAGACTTTTCCAGTTCCTCCATCAGCACGCTCTCCGCCATCATCCCCAGCACCTCGTCGGTCCCATGCTCGGTCGTACCAGAACCTGAAGCGGTGGAGATCTGCTCAAAAATCCGCCGGTCGACGACTTCATCGTCGGCCGTGATCTTCTTGTAGAAGACGTGGTTGATCTTGATGTTGCGGATGCCCAGCTTTTCGCAAGCCGCTTTCATGGCCTCGGCGTTTGAATATTGGGTGATGTCGTTGAGCACCTCGGCAAATTTGGCCAATTCGGACTCCGCCATCCCTTTTTCGAAGGAGATCGATTGGATGTCGGCTTTTTTAAAGTGAGTGAGCATTTTGCCGGTGTTGATCCGGTGGTCGAGCGGTTCTTCTTCGATGAAAAACTGTTCTTGATGCATGATCAGGGCGACCGGGGAAAACAGGGCCAAGCCGTGGGTCGTCGTGTTGTAAAACTCGGAAAGGGCCTGGGCGGTGAACGGGTGATCGATATTGTACATCGCCGACCGGTTGAAGAGCAGGGCAAAGGCTCTGCCGATTCTGTAGGAAATTTCTTTCGGGAGCTTCTTGACGGTCATGGCTGACAACC
>JARFQH010000114.1 GCA_029287875.1 Desulfobacteraceae bacterium
ACGACAACTCTTCCGCCGGTCATGTATTCGCAGCCGTGATCGCCGAGGCCTTCCACAACGGCTCGCACGCCGCTGTTGCGCACGCAGAAGCGTTCGCCGGCCACACCGCGGATGAAGGCTTCGCCGGAGGTTGCGCCGTACAGGGCGACATTGCCGATAACGATGTTTTCCTCCGCCGCAAAGCGGCTGCCCTCCGGCGGGTTGACGGCCAGCTTGGCACCCGAGAGCCCTTTGCCGAAATAGTCGTTGGCATCGCCGCGGAGATGAATGGTCAGCCCGGGTGCGCCGAAGGCGCAGAAACTCTGTCCGGCACTGCCGTTGGCGTGGATAACAATCGTGTCTTCGGGCAGGCCTTTATCGCCGTATCTTCTGGAAATTTCGTAGCTGAGCAGCGTGCCGACCGTGCGTTGTATGTTTCGGACCGATAGGTCTATTTCCACACGCGATCCGTTTTCAAGCGCCGGTCGGCATTTTTCGATCAAGGCGTGGTCCAAGGCTTTGTCGAGACCGTGGTCTTGTTTCTGGGCCCGGCAGGTGTCGGGCGTTGCTTCCGGCCGTTCCGGGAGGAAGAGAATCCTGGAAAAATCGAGTCCCCGGGCTTTCCAATGATCGACAGCCGGAGTGACCGACAATTTGTCAACCCGGCCGACCATCTCGGTCACCCGGCGAAAACCCAGTGTAGCCATTATCCTGCGAAGATCCTCGGCGATAAACCGCATCAGGTTGATCACATCCTCGGGCTTACCGGCGAATTTCTTGCGCAACTGCGGGTCCTGGGTGGCGATGCCGACCGGGCAGGTATTCAGGTGGCAGACTCGCATCATCACACAGCCCAGGGCAATCAGAGAGATCGTGCCGAAGCCGAACTCCTCGGCACCGAGCAGGCCGGCGACCGCTACATCGCGCGCTGTTTTCAGCTGACCGTCGCACTCCAGCACCACACGGCTGCGCAGGCCGTTCAACAGCAGGGTTTGCTGCGTTTCGGCCAGCCCCAGCTCCCAGGGCAGGCCGGCGTGTCGGATCGAGCCCTGGGGCGAAGCACCGGTTCCGCCCGATTCGCCGCTGATCAGGATCAGATCAGCCTTGCCCTTGGCGACGCCGGCTGCCACCGTTCCGACGCCCACTTCCGATACCAGTTTGACGGTGATCCGTGCACGCGGGTTGGCGTTTTTCAGGTCGTGAATGAGTTGAGCCAGGTCTTCGATCGAATAGATGTCGTGGTGCGGCGGCGGCGATATCAAGCCGACATAGGGTGTCGAATGCCGGGTCTTGGCGATCCAGGGATAGACCTTGAACCCGGGCAGCTGCCCGCCCTCGCCCGGCTTGGCCCCCTGGGCCATTTTGATCTGCAAGTCCGCGGCGCTGGCCAGGTAGGCACCCGTGACGCCGAAGCGGCCGGAGGCCACCTGTTTGACGGCGCTGTTGCGCCAGTCCCCGTTGCCATCGGGTCGGTAGCGGTCCGGGTCCTCGCCGCCCTCACCGCTGTTGCTCTTGCCCCCGATGCGGTTCATGGCGATTGCCAGCGTTTCGTGGGCTTCCTTGCTGATGGAGCCGTAAGACATGGCGCCGGTCTTGAAGCGCCGGACGATCTCGTCCCACGGTTCGACCTCTTCCAGAGGAACCGGCGGAGAACCTGTCTTGAACTCGAACAAGCCTCTAATGAAGCCCCCGCGACGGTTCTGGCCGTCGACGAGTTCGGTAAATTCGTTCCAGGCCCGGTGGTCGTTGCTGCGCACTGCCTGCTGCAACCTGGCAATGGTCAGCGGCGTGTACTGGTGGGCCTCACCGTTGCGGCGCCACTTGTACTTACCGCCGGGATCCAGCTGTCGCTCGGATTCATGGCTTCGGGATGCATCGGCGTGCCGGTGCCGCTGTCGGACCTCTTCGGCGATCAGGTCGATGCCGGCACCGCTGATCCGCGACGGCGTGCCCGCAAAATACCGGTCTACGACGGTTTCATTGAGGCCGACACACTCGAAGATCTGGGCGCCGCGGTAGCTCTGCAGGGTTGAGATGCCCATTTTTGACATCACTTTGAGGATGCCTTTTTCCGCGGCCTTCACATAGTTGGCGTCAGCCGTTGACGCATCTACCTCGGGCAGGTCGCCGCCGACAATCATCTGCGCCAGGGTTTCGAATACCAGATACGGATTGACGGCAGCGGCTCCGTACCCCAACAGACAGCAGAAGTGATGGATTTCCCGGGCCTCACCGGTTTCAACCACCAGGCCGCAGCGGGTCCGCAGGCCTTTACGAATCAGGTGGTGGTGGAGGCCGGCCGTGGCCAGCAAGGCCGGAATCGGTGCCAACTTTTCATCGGCCCCGCGATCGGAGAGGATCAGAAGGGTCGCACCGTTTTTCACGGCTCCGACCGCAGTGCGGAAGAGGTCGGTCAGCGCCCGCTCGAGTCCGCGGCTGCCTTCCTCCATCCGAAAAAGGATCGACAGCGCTGCCAGGCGCAGATCGGGCCGGTCGATCTGACGCAGCTGTGCCAGACGCGTATCGGTCAGAACGGGTCCGTCCAGCATGAGCTGCCGACAGTGCCGGGGCGTTTCCTGAAAAAGGTCCTGCTCCGTGCCGACGGTTGTTCTCAGGGAGGTCACCAACTCTTCACGTATGGCATCCAGCGGCGGATTGGTCACCTGTGCAAACAGCTGCTTGAAATAGTCGTACAAAAGGCGCGGCCGCCTGGACAAAATGGCCGGTGGGATATCGTCGCCCATCGAGCCGACCGGCTCTTTGGCGTTTAGAGCCATGGGGGCCAGGATCATTCTTAGGTCCTCTTCGGTGTACCCGAAGACCTGCTGGCGAATCGGCAGGGCCAGCGTTTCCGGTTCCGGTCCGGCAACCGGCCGCGGCAACCGGTCGAATGTCGCCAGGTTCTGCGTCAGCCAAGCGCGATAGGGTCGGCGTCGGCTGATGCCTTCTTTGATTTCATCGTCTTCGACAATGCGTCCTTTCTCGATGTCGATAAGGAACATGCGGCCCGGCTGCAGGCGCCCTTTGCTGCGCACTTTTTCCGGCGGTACAGGCAGCACGCCGGTTTCCGAGGCCATGATGACCCGATCATCCGTGGTCACCGTGTAACGCGAGGGGCGCAAACCGTTGCGATCGAGCACCGCACCGATGCACGTGCCGTCAGTGAAGGCGATGGCCGCCGGACCGTCCCAAGGCTCCATCAGGCAGGCGTGGTACTCGTAAAAAGCCTTCTTCTCATCACTCATTGTCCGGTGGTTCTGCCAAGCTTCCGGTATCATCATCATGATGGCGTGCGGTAGGGAGCGGCCGGTGTGGTAGAGCAGTTCGACGGCGTTGTCGAAGATGGCGGAATCGCTGGCACCGGGGGTTGCCACTGGAAACAGCTTGGCGATATCCGCACCGAAGAGGTCCGATTTGAAGAGGGCCTGGCGGGCATTTAGCCAATTGACATTGCCGCGCAGCGTGTTGATCTCGCCGTTGTGGCACAAAAAGCGAAAGGGATGTGCCAGGTCCCAGGTCGGAAAAGTGTTGGTGCTGTAGCGCTGGTGGACCAGCGCCAGGGCGCTGACCACGTTCGGGTGGCTCAGGTCGGGAAAATAGTCGTGGATTTGGTCGGCAAGGAGCATGCCCTTATATACTAGTGTGCGGCAGGACAGGCTGGGGACGTGAAAAAAGGACGCTTGGCTCAGACCCGACTCACGCACGAAACGTTCCATGACTTTGCGGATGACCAACAGTTTGCGCTCGAAATGGGCCGTATCGGCGATGCCCGGGCCGCGGCCGATGAAGATCTGCTGGATGGCCGGTTCCCGCTGTCGTGCCAACAGGCCCAGGGCCGTGCTGTCGACCGGCATGCGCCGCCATCCCAGAAACTGTTGATCTTCCTGCCGGATGACCTCTTCAAATCGGTGCATGTACAACCGCCGCTGATTGTCGTCGCGCGGCAGGAACACCAGGCCGCAGCCGTAACGCTTTTCTTCCGGCAGCCCGATCCCGATGCGCTCGCAGCAGTTTCGCAAAAATTCATGGGGCATTTGCATGAGGATGCCCGCCCCGTCGCCGGTGGTTTCGTCGCATCCGCAGGCTCCCCGATGACTGAGGTTCACCAGGATTTTCAGACCGTCCTGGATGATGGCATGCGACTTGCGGCCTTTGATGTCACATATCAGGCCGATCCCGCAGGCGTCGTGCTCAAAACGCGGATCATATAGCCCCCTGCGGGTTTGGCGTTCATCTGATGGATCGTTTATCATTTAATGGCTTTCTTATCTGATTATAAAAAGTTGCATGGAATCACAGAGCAAATAAGGTGCCAGGTTTATCCGCAGTTTCTTTTCCTTACAATAGATTGATATTTATCGGAAAAAGTATTTTTTGAATAAACCTGTCTGTCGGCCGGCGCGGGAACTCGACAAAATTGTTAAATATTTTTTTATAAACAACAAAAATGTGACTGCCGAGCATTTTTTACGGAAATAATGCCCTGTCTCAGTAGGCCTGCACGAGTCCACCGTCGGCCAAAACGGTCTGGCCGGTGATGTAGGTATTGGCCGCCGAGCCGAGAAACACGGCCAGGCGGGCCAGTTCCTCCGGACGTCCGTAGCGGCCCAGGGGAATTTCGGCGGCGCTTTTTTTCTGAAGATCGCCAAGAGCCAGGCCCAGTTTTTCAGCCCGCATGGCCTCTATGTTGCGAAGGCGTGCCGTGTCCATTTTCCCGGGACCGACCACGTTGACCAGAATGTTTTCTCGTGCCAGTTCTCGCGCCAGGGTTTTGGTCAGGCCCACCACGCCCATGCGGAAGGTGTTGGAGAGGATCAAGTTGTCGATCGCCTGGCGGGTGGAGGACGACGTGAAGTTGACGATCCTGCCCGCGCCGGCCGCACGCATCAGGGGCAGTACGGCGCGGATACTGCGGATGAAGCCGAGCAGGGTCAGCTCGAACGCTTTCTGCCAGGCGTCGTCGTCGAAGGCGTCGAACCCGCCGGCCGGCGGCCCGCCGGAGTTGTTTACCAGCGCGAAGACCGAACCGAACCGCTGGGCCGCGGCCGCGACCACATTTCGGGTGTCTGCGGCTACGGTGATATCACCAACCACATATTCCGGTCTTTCGCCCGTTGCCGCCGATATCTCCTCCCGGGCCTGCTTCAAACGGTCTTCCGAGCGCGCAAAGAGCATCACCCGTGCACCCTCGCGTGCAAATTCCATGGCGGCGGCTTTGCCGAGGCCGTCGCTGGCGGCCAAGACCAGTACTGGTTTTCCTTGCAGTCCCAAATTCATTTTTGACTCCTTTTAGGGTCACGGTAAGAAATAATGCCACACGATTGCGCCGGATTATGGTTTGTCTACAAGGCACATCCACCTGCGCATATCGGGATATGTGTGGGTGGATGTAACACAGTAGACGGGCCATAAGACAAGCAAGAGGTGGTATTATTTTTTGCCGGGGCCCTTAAAGT
>JARFQH010000198.1 GCA_029287875.1 Desulfobacteraceae bacterium
ATGGTCGCCACGGGGATGGAGGTGCCAAACTCCTGAACCGCTACCTGCGCGAGAATATGACCGTGCAGACGCTTTCCGAAATGACGGGGCAGCCGGTCGAAACCATTGCGTCAAAGCTTCGCGATGAACGTCTACCTGATCTACTGTCTGAATATCAGATCGAGCGAGAGGCTTTCCGCACAAAGATGCACACACAGATGAAAGATCTTGTAAACCAGCTCGCCAAGTGCGGTTACCTGACACCACAACAGGAAAAGAAGATTGTCGAGCTGGTGGAATTCCGCTCCCAGCGCCGGGCACTCATGACCCGCCTGGTTGAAAAGGGGATTGCGGACGGCACCATTACCGAGGAGCAGGCGCAACTGCTGATGCGCAAACCTCGCTAAACCAAACGGCCGCTGCCTCTGGTGGGATTCAGCGTTCCGATTACCACTTGGGCACAACAAAGAACGGATGCTCTTTTATCCGCCAGGCAGCGGTCGGAAACGGCAAGGGAGACAGTACATGAAAACAACGCGCTATTCAAAATATCTGGTCATCCAGGGCAACGCAGCGGGCTGGTGGCACGTGCAGCTGCCGGGTGGTGAATCGGGGTGGGTCATGGCGGCCTTCACAACCCCTCTGCCGCAACCGGCGAACGGCTGAAACCAAACCCATCGGTGAGATGGATTTAAGCTGGTTTTATTGGGGTGTGCCTTATTTCATGGTGACCCTGAAGACTTCCTCGATGGTGGTGACCCCGTTCAGCAGCTTCTGAATGCCGTCCTGGCGCAGCGACAACATATTCATTTCCAGCGCTCTTTTTTTAATCACGTTTGAATCATGGCTTTTCAGGATCAACGATCTCAATTCTTCATTCAGTACCATGATTTCGAATATCGCATTGCGGCCCTTGTGGCCTGTGTGAAAACAGTTTTCGCATCCCCTGGCCCGATATACCCGCCGATCCTTGTAGCGCTCCGGGTCCATACCGATGCTCTTAAAGGCCAGATCGTCGGGTTGGTAGGCTTCCTTGCAATCGTTGCAGAGCGTGCGGAGCAGCCGCTGGGCGATGACCGCAATCAGAGAGGACGAAATCAGGAATGGCTCGACACCGATATCCACTAATCGGGTAATCGCGCTGGCCGAATCGTTGGTGTGGAGAGTGGAGAAGACCAGGTGGCCGGTAAGCGCCGACTGAACGGCAATGTCGGCGGTTTCCTTGTCCCGGATTTCGCCGATGAGAATGACATCCGGGTCCTGGCGGACGATGGAGCGCAGCCCCCGGGCAAAGGTCAGATCGATCTTGGGGTTGACCTGGATCTGACTGATGCCCTTGATTTGGTACTCGACCGGATCCTCTATCGTGATGATGTTGATGTCCGGCTTGTTGATCGTGGTCAGAATCGCATAAAGCGTGGTGGTTTTGCCGCTTCCGGTCGGCCCGGTGTTCAGGATAATCCCATTCGGGCTATGGACCAGCTCTTTCAGCAACGCCAAGCGGTCGGGAGACAGTCCGATTTCCGGGAGATCGAAGACCGCACTGGTTTTGTTCAAGAGCCGGAGCACCACGCGCTCTCCAAACGACGTCGGAATAGTGGATACGCGCACATCGATGTCCTGAGCGCCGATTTTGATGTCCAACCGGCCGTCCTGGGGCAACCGTTTCTCGGCAATGTTCAACTTGGCCATGACCTTGATGCGTGAGATTAAGGCCGGTTGAATCCACTTGGGCGGGGTCAACAGATCGTAGAGGATACCGTCGATGCGATAGCGGACCTTGAAGCTGTCCTGGTAGGGTTCGATGTGAATGTCGCTGGCACGGGCCTTAATCGATTGGGAAAGGATATGGTTCACCAGCTTTATGATGGGTGCATCGCTGGTGTCATCCAACAGATCGGCGGTGTCTTCGAGTTCACTGATGATGTTGCTGCCATCTTCCTCCAGCCCCTGGACAAGCTCCTCGGCCGTGCTCTGGCTGAGGTCGTAGGAGATGTTGACGGCGGCCAGGATGGCTTCTTTGGTCGAGAGCACCACATCATATTCTTTCAGCCCGAGTGTGCGCACCAGATCGTCGAGCGGCTGAAAACTGGACGGGTCGTTCATGGCGATAACATACTTGGAATGCGGTGTCAGCGCCTCTTCGAGACCTTTCTCCTCCGACGGCACTTTGTCGTCGTTTTTGGTCTCTTGGACGTTGATGACCAGCGGGACCATAAGGTATTTCTTCAGAAACTGGATCGGGATGCTGCGGGTGAAGGCGAAGTCGATGTTGTCGAGCGGCAGATCGAACCAGACCGGCAGGTCGTAGAGAAAGCTCATCGCTTCGAGCAGCTGTCTTTCCGAGAGGATATTTCGGGTGACCAGGATGTCGCCGAGGCGGCCGCCTTTTTCTTTCTTGACCAGCAGGGCCTCTTCGAAGCGCGCCTCGGAAATCCCGAAGCTGTTTTCCAGGATGTGGAACAGTCTGTTCTCCATCGGCTTTCTTTAATCTTATTGTTTTATGTCACTTGAGGGCATTCGCCTGGGAAGGCCAAACAGTTTAATATTTCCTTCTTGGATCTGGGGCTCTTCGCTTTGGCCGCCGCGCAAGACATCCATCGTTGTTTTCTTTTGACCATATACGTCAGCGGCTTCGGACGGATTGTTGATAACGTGCGGGGACAGAAAGATGAAAAGGTTGGTCTTCTGCTGCGATTTGTTCTGAACTTTAAAAAGCCACCCGAGGATCGGGATATCACCCAGCAACGGGACCTTGTATTCCTGAACGGCATTGGTATCTTCAATCAGTCCGCCGATCACGATGGTGCTCTTGTCGTCCACGATAACGGTGGTGTCGATCGTGCGCTTGAGTGTGGTGGGGCGGAAATCCACCGTCGATTCCAGGGCGCTGACCTCGAGACCGATGGTGAGCCGCACGAGCCTCTCGATGCTGATGTGCGGCGTGATTTTTAGAATCGTGCCGACATCGCGGTATTCGAACGAGTTGAAGGTTTGATTGTCGGTGGTGGATGACTGCGTCTGGAAAGGGATGTTCTTGCCGACGTTGATTTTGGCTTCCTCGTTTTCGGTGGTCAAAATCTGCGGTGTCTGCAGGATATTGACGTCTCTGTCGTCCTTGAACGCCTGTACGAGGGCGGTCAGGTTGTTGACGCTTACACCCGCAATATCGATTGCCTCGGTAAATACGCCCAATGAGAACCCTTGCGGCAGTAAGCCCTGGGTCAAACCGGGAATGGCCGATTCTGGTGTCAGAAACCCGCCGCCCACAGCGGCGGGTTTATTGCCGATGTTGGTTGAGCCGGCCGCGGTCCATTGCGTTCCGAAGCTGAAATTCCTTTGAGCGTTGACCTCCATGACCACGGCTTCGATGTAGACCATCGGTCGCGGTATGTCGAGTTTCTTGATGACTTCCTCCACCACCGTGTAATCGTCGCTGCTGGCTGTGATCACGAGGCTGTTGGTGGCCTTGTCGGCCGTGATGTTCACCTTACCCGCGAGCAGCGGTGCGCCGGCTGCACCGGCGGCGGCCTTTCCCTTGGTTTGGGTGGCCTCCTTGCTCGGCAGGTTTTGCAGCACCTTGGCAATTTCTTCGGCGTCGGCATATTCGAGGTAGTGGACCCGTATTTTTTCCTTCCCCCGCGGTGTTTCACGATCGAGAAAGTCGATCAACTGCCTGACCCGGGCCATTTCCACTTCACTGGCCAGCACAATCACCGTATTGGTGCGTTCGTCGGCGACAAATTTGGTGGTGTCACGGCTGCTGGTTGTTCTCTTCTTGGGCGCACCCCTGGTTTGAAAAAGGGCCGTCAGGGTTTCGACCATTTTGGCACTGTCGGCATACTGAAGGGGGATGACCGATATTTCCCGGCCGACACCGATCACATCGATTTCTTTCAGAATTTTAATCAATCGTTGGATATTCGATAGCACGTCCGTAATGATCAGTGTGTTGGTCGGGTCGTAGGCTACAATGAGACTGGTTTTGGACACCATGGGAGTGAACAGTCTTTTGATTTCATTGGCATCGGCGTAAGTCAGGGGGATTAACTGGGTGACGAGCTGGTCTTGCGGCTTTACCGGCTTGGTGCTGGTGCGGGTCGGGATATCACTCGTGCGGGCTTCCGGGGCGGGAAGTATCTTGGTCACTTCCCCCGCCTGAACGGTACTGAAACCATTGACTTCCAGCACCGACTCGAACACTTTGTATGCCTCTGCAACCGATATTTTGGTCGGTGAAATGATGGTGACATTGCCCCTGACGCGCTGGTCGACGATGAAGTTTTTGCCGGTCAGTTCGCTGATGAACTTAATGAAAACGTTGATGTCGACGTTGTTGAAGTCGATGGTGACGAAGCGGTCCTGTGAATTGCCTGTGTTGGAAGCCGCGTTCGCACGGGTCGGGGTGATGCCTGCTGCGATGATCAGCAGCACGATCATGCAGCAGCCGATGGTTTTCAGATTGTTCTTCGTAGGTCTCATTTTTCTCAAGGTCGCCTGTTTGCCGTTTTGTTACAGGTTGTGCTCGAACGCCTGGCCCGTCGGGTCCACTGACGGCTGCGAAATCGGAATATCCGTCTCAGCAGCCGGTGCACCGCGAGCCTCGGTTGAATCACCGGGTGTCGAACGTCTCTGCCATCAAGACTGCATCTACGGTTCCGGCCTGCTTGCCCGTTTTGGATATCGACAGCCCCTTTACCCGTACCAGATTGTTCGACGTCTCTATTCTGTAAAGGTAAGAGGTCAACTGTTTCATGGTGATATTCTGAAGCTTGGTCTCTACGACCGACAGGGCATACGGCGTGTTTTCGAGTGTCGTTTTACTCGGTTTCATGTATGCGATGCGGTCCTTGAGCCCGACTTGTCCGGCCAGGGTGTCGAGAAAGGAAAACAGCGTAAATCCACTGCTCCTTCCGGCCATTCTACCTCTTTCGGAGTCGGCAATTTTCTTCGTGCCTTCGTAATCTGCTTTGAGAACCAGCATTTCTTTCAATGTCTGGGTTTGAACCTCGATCTGCCGGTTCAGCTGCTGCCTCTTTTCTACCAAAGGAAAAATAATGGCCTGCATCAGGATCACGACGGCGATCAGGGCGCCGGCAATCCAGATGGCGTATTTCTCACGTTTGGTGATCGTAAATGGCAGCAATTTTAATAGTTTTTTCATGTCAAACAGATAGCCTGCTAAAATTCAAAGCCTTTAATACCCTATTTTCAACCGAAACTTAATCCGATTGCTCGAATCCTCTTTGGTGGTCGACACAATCGTGACCGTTTTGAAGGACTTGCTCTGCTCGAGCCGATTTTTAATGGCATCGACGGAATTAAACGTGTCGGAGTCGCCGTTGATCACCACGTTGTTTTCACCGATAACGGTGCGGGTAAATTTTACGTCGATGTCGTCCGGAATGCCTTTGCTGATTTCATTCAATATGTCGATGGTCAGCATGTTTCCCTGCCCGCCAGTCGGATTCAGGGAAACCTTGCGCACTTCCTCGATGTTAACCCGCATCTGCTGCAAGGGATTGACGATTTTCTTCACGTCCGGAAAAGTCGATTGGAAGATTGAGGTGATGCGGTTGTTGAGCGTGTTCAGCTGTTTGTTTTTATAGTAATAGTCCATCGAAACGGTCAGCAGCCACACCAGCAGAAGGCCGGCCGCCAAACCGCTGGAAACCATAATGTTCTTTTTGTATTCGGTCCAGCGTTTTTTTATGGCGAAGGGGCCTTTTCTAAAATTTAGCCCCTTGATACCAATGACCTCTATCAGTGCCAGGGCGAGGGCATTGTTCATTTGGTGGGGTTTCCAGGAATCAGCCGGTATTACTCTTATCCTGGCTTGCGTGTCTCTGACCAGATCGGTGCGTTCCGTCGGTACATTCAGCAGCCGCATCAGCGACGCTTCGAAACCGTTTTCACTCAGCGCCGGTCCGGTGACAAAGATCTTCTCCGGCCTAAATGGGAGGTCACCGCTCTCCTCAATTGCATACAGGGTTCGCTGGATGCTTTGCCCAAGCATGTCGGCGTGCGACTCGTAAGCCCGATCGGCGGGCAGGGCCCGCACCATCGAGAGCTGTCCCGAAATCACGACGAAAATCGTACTGCTTCCGCTTCTGACATCCACAATCAGGGCGTTTTCGGGGAGGTCGCCCAACCGCGCCAGGCAGAGTGCCGACGGGTAACCGCTGACCGTCACGATCTCCGGATTGATATGATGGGTGCCCAACAGGTCCAAGATGGATTTGAGGCCGGACACATTGCAGGCGGCCGCGATCACATCCGTTTGTTCACCCTGTCCGTCGCGTTTTATCGGATGAAACTCGATAACGACCTCATCTAAGGGAAAGGGAAGCATCGGTTCGAGTTCAAACGGTAAAATTTGTCTGATTTTGTTAACCTGTTTGAAAGGCACCCGCATATTTCTGAAAGACACGTGGTCGGCGGGTATCGATACAATGCACACGCAGCCCTTTACCGGCATCTCCTGGACCAGCGTATTTAGAGCCGCGGCCAGGGGGTCGTCGCCTTCCTCCGGAAACGGAATATAGGTGTAGGTCTCCACCCGGCTTTCTTTTATGCCGCTGTTGACCAACACCGCTGCAAGGGCCTTGTTTTGAATATCGAGGCCCAGTATTTTTTTGCCCATCTTCTTCCTTCCGGCAAGGCGTGGCTGCCCGCCGGTTATTCTTGGTGAGGCGCTAAGAATGATTAAAAAATTTAAATGTCTTGGAACCTATTATACCATCAAGTTTGTTCCCAACTCAAGACGCGGCAGTGTATCAGGCCAGTTTCGGATTCGGTCTTTCTGTGCACGATCACCGTAGCCGCGAGACTGACCCCGTTGAGGCTTGCCGAGGCCTCGATCCTGAAAAGATCGCTCTGATTGGTAATAAGACCGCTGTCGAGTTCGATATCACCGGCTCCAGGGACCTGTTTATACCAGTTGCTGCCTGAGAGATCGTGGTTGAAGGTGTCGCT
>JARFQH010000245.1 GCA_029287875.1 Desulfobacteraceae bacterium
TCGCGGCCGCTTTAAGTATTCAGGATCCCCGTGAACGTCCGGCCGATCGCGCCGAAGAGGCCGACAGGGCTCAGGTTCTTTTTGTCAACCCGGCCTCGGACTTTTTAACCCTGGTCAACATCTGGAACCGGTATCAGGAAAACAGGCACGAGCAAAAAACGACCGGCCAAATGAAAAAGTTCTGTCGGGCACACTTTCTTTCTTATCTCCGCATGCGCGAGTGGCGCGATATCCATGTGCAACTCAACGACATACTGGCCGAAAACGGCCTTTCACGGGCGGGTGCAGCTGAAGTGGACCCCGACGGCCGCTATGCGGCCATTCACAAGGCCGTGCTGAGCGGCTTTTTATCCAATATTGCCGTCAGAAAGGAAAAAAATGTCTTTCAAGCCGCCAAGGGACGCGAGGTCATGATTTTTCCCGGCTCGGCTCTGTTCAACCGGGCCGGCGATTGGATCGTGGCGGCCGAGATGGTCGAGACGAGCCGCCTGTTTGCCCGCATGACGGCCACCGTCGATTCCGCATGGCTGGAAGAGCTGGGCGGATCTCTGTGCCGATCCACATATTTGAATCCACGCTGGGATGCCCGCCGGGGGGAGGTCGTCGCCAGTCAGCAGGTCAGCCTCTTTGGATTGGTGATCGTGACCGGCCGTACGGTTTCCTTCGGACCCATCGACCCTGAAACCGCCACCGAGGTTTTCATCCGCGGTGCCCTGGTAGACGGCGATGTGCTGCATCCGCCTGCATTTCTGCTCAGCAATCGAAAATTGATCCAGAGCATCAAAGACATGGAAGACCGCATCCGGCGGCGGGACATCCTGGTGGACGATGAAGAGATGGTGCGGTTTTACAGGAGTCGCCTGCAGAGGGTTTACGATCTGCGCACGCTGAACCGCCTGATCCGTGAAAAGGGCAGCGCCGGTTTTATGCGGATGGAGCCGGAGGACGTAATGAACAGCCCGGTGGGAAATGACCTCTTCGACCGGTATCCGGACCGCGTAGAGCTGGGCCGGGGGCGATATCGCTGCAGTTACCGCTTCGACCCGGGTCAACCGGACGACGGTCTGACCGTCACCATTCCGGCTACCGTCGCCGCGTCGATTCCGCCCGGCCAAACCGATCGGCTGGTTCCGGGTTTGCTACGGGAGAAAATCGAAACGCTTCTAAAAAGATTGCCCAAGCAGTATCGCAAGCAGCTCGTTCCCATCGCCCGCACGGCAGAAATCGTCGCCGATGAGATAGAAGCCGGGAACGAGGCGTTGATCAGTGCCCTGGGGAAATTGATATACCGGCGTTTTGGGGTCGATATACCCGGTACGGCCTGGTCAACCGAAGGATTGCCGGAACATCTGATAATGCGGATCGCCATCACCGGGCCCCGCGGCGAGATCATCCGCAGTTCACGCGACACGGAAATCCTGCGTCAGAGCGTTTCAAGCGATCTTCCGGCCGACGATTGGGAAGCGGCCCGACGGCGGTGGGAGAAAACCCGCATAACGAGCTGGGATTTTGGTGATCTGCCGGAAAGCCTCGAACTGGCGATACAGGGCGGCGGTGACTGGGTTGTTTTCCCCGGCCTGGCGGTGGAAGATAGCGATTCGGGGTGCAGCATCAACCTGAGACTCTTTCAAAGGCGGGATACGGCGGAGGCGTCTCACGTCAAAGGAATCGCGGCCCTTTACCGGCTCCATTTTTCAAAGGACATGAAATTTCTGAAGAAAACCCTGGCACTTTCGCCCGACCGCTCGCAGGCGGCACGCTATTTCGGTGGGATCCGGCGTGTCGAAAAACGCCTCTACGATGCCGTTGTCTCACGATTGTTTGAACTCAACATCCGCACCCGCGAGGACTTCACCGATCAGGCCAAGGCGCTCGGTGCCAAGATCATTCCCTTCGGCCGGGATATTGTCGGCCGACTCCTGCCCGTGATCGATGCCTGCTACGATGCCCGGACCCGCATTCATCAGCTGGAAACCGCTAACCGGACCAACCCGGTCCTGGCTGCATTTTACAGTCGTTTGCAAACCGAACTGATGCGCCTGGTGCCTGAAAATGTCGTCGAACTCTACGATCTACACCGCCTCGAACACCTTCCGCGCTATGTGCGGGCCGTCGAGATTCGCGCCAGGCGCGCGGCTGTCAACCTGGAAAAGGATCAGGTGAAAGCCGCCGATCTGGCGCCCTTCACTGCCGGATTGGATCGTCTGCTTCAAAGCTTATCGACGACCTCCAGCCCTGAGAAGAGAAAGGCGATTGAAGATTTTTTCTGGTTGATCGAAGAGTACAAGGTGTCGCTCTTCGCCCAGGAACTCCGCACCGCCGTTCCGGTATCGGAGAAACGGCTGCGGGAGCGGATGATAGAGATCGAGAGGATGGGATAAAAAATGGGCTTTGTTTCCGTCATCATTCCGACTTACAACCGCGGGTGGATCGTACGGGATGCGATCGATTCGGTGCTCGGGCAGACCTATGCCGATGTCGAGCTGATTGTCGTGGATGACGGATCGACCGACCGGACGCCGGATATTCTGAATAGCTATGGGGACCGACTGCGGGTGATCCGCCAGGCCAATCAGGGGGTTAGCGCTGCCCGCAACCGTGGTATCGACAATACCTCGGGGCCGCTGATCGCGCTGCTCGACTCCGACGACATCTGGCTGCCCAAGAAACTCGCTGTCCAGATCGATTTTTTCAAAAGGAATCCGGCGGCGCTGATCTGCCAGACCGAGGAAATCTGGATTCGAAACGGCCTGCGGGTCAATCCCGGCAAACGGCACCGCAAACCTTCCGGCATGATATTCGAGCCTTCGCTGGAGCTGTGCCTGGTGAGTCCTTCGGCCGTCATGGTTCGGCGGGAGCTTCTAGAAGATGTCGGCCTGTTTGACGAAAGCCTGCCGGCCTGCGAGGACTATGATCTTTGGTTAAGGGTCGGTTGTCGGTTTCCGGTGCACTTGATCGACAAGCCGCTCACGATCAAACGCGGCGGACACGAAGACCAGCTGTCTCGGCAGTCTTCACTGGACAGGTACCGCATCCGTTCACTGGTGAAGTTGATCGATGCGGGCGGGCTAACCCCGCCCCAATGGAATGCGGCGGTCATCGCCCTGCGGAAAAAATGTGCCGTCTATGCCAACGGATGCCTTAAACGCGGGCGTATAGAGGAGGCCTTGCACTATACAACCCTATCCCGGAAATATCAGCTGTCGAGCTGATCAGTGTCCATCCCAAAACGGCATCTTTCAGCCCAAAAATAACGCTACAAAACTGTTGTGTTGCTCCTTCGGTTCTGCTAAGGGATTAAAGAGTTAATAGATAATATAAGATCGTTCAGTAACAATGTTGCGTTCATTAATTTTAATCGTTTAACAAAACTCAGTGAAGCTGGAGACCCGATCGGTTTTCCGGCAGACAGCGGAACCGTTGGAAAAAAGTGACGATACGGTTTCACCGTTTTGCGTTAACTGTAGAAAAAAAGGAGGCAGTATGAAAAAGGCAATTATGTTGAGTCTGGCAGTTCTATTTGGTTTTGCGGTGCTCATGGGAGTCGCGCCGGTGGACGTTCAGGCCAAAACCACCTTCGTGACCATCGGCACCGGCGGCATCACGGGTGTTTACTATCCCACCGGCGGCGCCATCGCAAAAATGGTCAACGCCAAGCGCGACGAATACGGTATCCGGGCCACAGTCGAGTCCACCGGGGGCTCTGTGTTCAACATCAATGCCATCATGGTCGGTGACCTCGAGTTTGGTGTGGCCCAGTCCGATCGCCAGTTCCAGGCCGTCAAAGGACTGGCCGAATGGGAAGATAGGGGGCCACAGAAGGATCTGCGGGCGGTTTTTTCGATCCACGCCGAAAACGTCGACCTGATCGCCGCCGCAGATGCGAACATCAACACCATTCAGGACCTCAAGGGAAAACGGGTCAATATCGGCAATGTCGGCTCCGGCTATCGCCAAAATGCCATCGATGCCCTGGAGGCCAACGGTCTTAACTACGAAAAAGATTTTAATGCGGAGAGTTTGAAGGCCGCGGAAGCGCCGGGTATGATTCAGGACGGCAGGATGGACGCCGGCTTTTACACCGTCGGGCATCCCAGCGGATATTACAAGGAAGCCACGGCCGGAACGCGCAAGGTGAAGTTCATCGAAATCCCGAATGTGGATAAGATCTTGAAAAAATATCCTTACTACGCCAAATCCGTGACGCTGATCAAAGACTACCCCGGAGCAGAAAACACGGAAGATATTCCGACTTTTGGCGTAAAAGCGACCTTCGTGACCTCGGCCAAGGTGCCCGACGAAGTGGTCTATGCCATCACCAAAGAGGTTTTTGACAACTTCGATACGTTTAAAACTCTGCATCCGGCCTACGAAGGGCTGACCAAGGAGGGCATGCTCGAGGGCTTATCGGCCCCCATACATCCCGGTGCCATGAAATATTACAAGGAAGCCGGGCTGATGAAGTAGCGCACAATCGGTCTTAGGGCTCGCTTAAAAATAACACGTATCATTTGGACGCCGATGCATCCCGTCCGCCTGCCGGTGCAAGATATCGGAATATCAAGATATTCCTGCGATTTTACGCCTTGTCGGCCGGGCGCCTCAATGCCCAATATCACTAACTTATTTTTTCGCGAGCTCTTAGGATCGGCCGAGCGTCCGAGAGAGCCTTGAAAAAGACTATACTGACCACTCGGCTGTTTGCAGCCCGATTTTCGTTCTGAGCAATATCTCCTGTCCACATTTAGCTTCCGAAACGGCAATTGCCCGAAAAAGAGAATGTTGTCGAGCGAGAGGTGACACCATGAGCGAAGTTGAGTTTTCCGACAAGGACGAGGGGATAGAGCTGGCCAAGCGCATGGCCGAAGAGGAAGAGGGCATCGGCAGAAGGCCAAAAGGCCCATCGCGGTTTGTGATTCCCACCATCGGGGTGGCCTGGAGCCTGTTTCAACTGTCCACCGCCAGCTGGCTGATACTCGACTCGACCTATATTCGGGCCATCCACCTGGCCTTTGCCATGCTGATCGTTTATTTGAACTACCCGTTGTTCAAAAAAGCCCGCTTCGGTCTGACATACTGGTCCCAAACCGATAGAATTCCTATTCCCGACTATGTTCTGGCCGTCGTGGCGGCTTTTTCGGCGTTATACATCGTTATAGACTACGAGGGGCTGTCGATGCGTTACGGCACGCCCATTTTAAGGGACCTGGTCATTGGGGCGGCATTGGTGCTGCTGCTGCTGGAGGCTGCGCGCCGGGTGATCGGACCGGCGCTTACGGTGATTGCCTCAGTGTTCATCGCCTATGCATTTGCCGGGCCCTATATGCCTGAAGTGATCGAGTTCAAGGGGGTTTCGCTGAACCGCCTCTTGGGGCAGCTGACCATGTCCACCGAAGGCATTTACGGGATCCCTCTGGATGTGTCGGCCACGGTCGTTTTCCTGTTCGTGCTGTTCGGCGCCATGCTCAATAAGGCCGGGGCCGGCCAATATTTTATTCAACTGGCCCTTTCACTGCTGGGACGTTTCAAGGGCGGGCCGGCAAAAGCGGCGGTACTGGGCAGCGGTATGACCGGGCTGGTCAACGGCTCGAGCATCGCCAATATCGTCACCACCGGTACGTTTACCATCCCGTTGATGAAAAAAGTGGGATATACACCCACCAAAGCGGCGGCCATCGAGGTGGCCGCCAGCACCGACGGCCAGCTCGCTCCGCCCATCATGGGCGCTGCCGCCTTCATTATCGCCGAGTACGTCAACGTGCCCTACGTGGAGGTCATCAAGGCGGCGGCCGTACCGGCCTTTGCTTCCTATGCGGCGCTTTTGTTCATCACCCACATCGAGGCCTCTAAGATGGGGTTGAGGGGAATGACCAAGAGCGAAGTGCCGCAGTTCTTCAAGACGCTGTTGGCAGGCGCGCATTTTATGCTGCCCATCGCCATGCTGCTCTACGAGCTGATCGTCGTGCGGCACACCCCTGATACGGCGGCCTTCAACGCCTGCTGGGTCATGGCGATTATCATATTCCTGCAGCGGCCCGTGGTAGCTTATTTCAATAAACAGCCGTTGGGACCGGCTTTCTGGCAGGGTATCTGTGATATTTTCGCATCCCTCGCCAGCGGCGCACGCAACATGGTCGCCGTGGCACTGGCCACCGCCGCGGCCGGCATCATCGTGGGCGTGGTGGCCATGGGGTTGGGCCAACTGGTCACAGAAATCATCGATGTGCTCTCGGGCGGCAACATCTACCTCATGTTGGTGATCACGGCGTTTGCCAGTCTCGTCATCGGCATGGGATTGCCCACCACGGCCACCTACATCGTCATGGCCTCGCTGACGGCACCGGCCATCGTCCACATCGGACAGATGAACGATTTCATCGTGCCGTTGATGGCGGCCCACCTGTTCTGCTTTTACTTCGGCATCCTCGCTGACGACACGCCCCCGGTGGGCCTGGCGGCCTACGCGGCCGCGGCGATTGCCAAGTCGCCACCGATCCCCACCGGCATTCAGGGGTTCATGTACGACATCCGCACGGCCATCCTGCCCTTCATGTTCATCTTCAACAGTGACCTGATCCTGCACAACATCAACAGCTGGCCCCAGGGCCTTTTGATCTTCGCCATGGCGTGTGTGGGGAACTTCGCCTTTGCATCGGCCACCCAGGGGTGGTTTGTCGCAAAAAATCGTTTTTACGAGATTCCACTGTTCTTGACGGTGACCGTGATACTCATGCGACCGGGTCTGATCGCATCATTGCTCGGCATTCCCTTTGAACAGCGTTACTATGTGTATCTCATGGGGCTGGCCCTGTGGGGGCTGGTGTACCTCATGCAAAGACCACGAACACCCAAAACGCTGCCCTCACCGGCCGTTGCGTGAGGGGCAGGCAAAGCGGCAAATCACAAAAAAGGGGTGAGTGCATGCAAGGGATTCATACCATCATGGTAGCCATTGGTTTCAGCAGCTATTCCGAGGGTACTTTTCGCTATGCCGCAGAACTGGCCAGGAAATTCGA
>JARFQH010000246.1 GCA_029287875.1 Desulfobacteraceae bacterium
GCGAAGCAAACCGCCGCCGACCAGCTCAGCCCTTCGCCCCCGGGCGATGCCCTTGGCGACAAAATTCAAATAAGCCCTCCTGGCCGCCGCAATGTTCTTGCCAAACAACCGCAACACATAGTCCGCATCCTGCCATTCGTGTTTTACCCGACCCACTAAAACGCAGTGACCCGTTTGGGGGTATGTTTTTAGCCCTTTTAGATCCTTGACGATACCGGCGCGCAGGGGGTTCAGATGAATGTAGCGCACCAGTTCCCGCAGATAAGGATCTTCCTCGCACAAAAAGGATTTATATCGATTTTGAAACAAATGTCCATTGCGGCGATGACGGCGATTGAACTGCTGGGCATAACCAGTGAGCAACCGGCGCATGACGGTGGCGATGGGAGCCGTGCCGGTTCTAAAGAGCATGTCGAGTCTTAGGGACGTATATCAGATTATAAGTTGACAGGCGATTTCGGATCTGTTGCCGGAATCATATGCCACGGAAAGCATGAATTGATGCCCCCGGTAAATCTTTAGCGTGCCGGCGTGGTTGCCGAATTTCAGCAGTTGCACCGCTATCCCTATGCCGGCCATAGCACCGTGCTTGGCCGATATAATCGGAGCTGGCAGGATACCGCTACGGTGCTCAAGTTGTTTGGTAACACCGTCTCTGTGGCAAGGAGGCGATACCGTGAATTTATACAAAAGGGGATTGAGCCAGATTGCCCTGGCCGAAAAATTTGGCATATCGCAGCCGGCTGTCAGCGCAGCTGTGAGGAAGGGGGAGAGAATAGTTAAAGCAGCAGGGTATGAATTGATTGAGGGTTAGAAACTTACGTAATCTGATATACGATCCCCAACACCTGGCTGTACAAAATGTTGGGGTTAAGATATCTGGTATGAAACCTGTGTCCAAAGTATATGCTTTTTCGTTGACCGTGTGGTATTTGTTATTAATGCAGATTAAAAAATATCATTAAATAAAGGGACTTTATCGTGAAACGGAAAAACGATTTTAACCTCACCGGTGGCATGATTATTTGCTTGTACCTTCTGATTGCTGTTTCCACTGTCGCTGCCGCTGAGGAAATACGCGAAAGGAGCACCGGCATGGCTTCCAAGACCGGCTGGTCGGTATTTACGCGTGGCGGATACGTCTATCAGATGGACACGGACATCGACAACGGCGGAAGTTTCAGCGTGAACCGCTTCTTTGTTCAGGGCGGCCCCACCTATGTGTCCGATGGGGGCACAAGCATTTCCCTGGCCGTTGGCTACGGTTTCGACGGCTATGATTTTTCTGGTGATACAGGATTCGGGAGTCTGAGACCCTGGGAGGATATTCACTCCCTCCGCTTCAGTATCCCGTTGCGCTGGAAAATCAATGAACAGTGGACGGGATTCGTCTCTCCCACGCTACGGTTTACGGGGGAAAAGGGGGCCGATTTCGATGATACCCTAACCGGTGGCGGTTTTGCGGGGTTTTCCTACCGGTTCAGCGACCGTCTGACCATCGGCCCGGGAGTCGGCGTGCTGACCCAGTTGGAAGATAGTACCCGGGTGATTCCGATTTTAATCATCAACTGGAAAATAACCGACACCTTGAGCCTGAACACCGGTCGGGGCATCGGCGCAACACTTGGACCAGGGCTGACCCTTGACTGGCGGCCGTCCCGTGCGTGGTCATTTTCCATAGGTGGCCGATACGAAAGTCTTCGCTTCAGGCTTGATGAGGACGGCACCGTCTCCAACGGCATTGGTGACGACCGTTCGTTCCCCCTATTCGGCGGTATCGAATACAGCTTTACCCCCATGGTCCGTATCAGTGTTCTGGGGGGAGTGGAAGTCGGAGGAAAACTGCGTCTGGAAGATGAAAACGGCCATAAAATCATCGAGGAAAACCACGACCCGGCCGGATTTTTGGGCATTGCCTTCAGCACCAGATTTTAACCCGAACTGGTTTGACACCGGTGAAGTGCCAATACATTCATTTAAATCCCTTGCGTGCCGGCATGGTTGCCGAATTTCAGCAGTTGCACCGCTATCCTTATGCAGGCCACAGCGCCGTGCTTGGCCGATACCATCGGAGCTGGCAGGATACCGCAACGGTGCTCAAATTGTTTGGCAACACCGTCTCTGCGGCAAGAAGGCGATACCGTGCATTCATACAAAAGGGGATTGAGCCAGATTGCCTTGGCCGAAAAATTTGGCATATCGCAGCCGGCTGTCAGCGCAGCTGTGAGGAAGGGGGAGAAAATAGTTAAAGCAGCAGGGTATGAATTGATTGAGAGATAGTAACTTATAATCTGATACTGATAGAATGTCACTTATATTTAGACTTCAAAGCAGACGACGATCCTTAAGGAATTTCGACGGCTCGGTAAAAAGTCAGCTCCCATAGACCCTGGTGGGGATCATGCCGGATGATATAAAGATCTCCGTCATCGCCTTCGAGCTTGAAGTAGCGGTGGTCCGGCGAAAGCCAGCGGTCGAGCACCGCCTGCACTGTCACCGTATGGGTTTTGAACCGGATTCGTCGCGGGGTTTCCTCGCCGCGATAACCCGCGTAGCAATCGACATCGATAGGAATCATGGCAGCCTTTCTAGTTAGATTCGAGTGCGCGTGCGCTTGCATTTTTGACCCCAGTCGATGATCGCATTTTGAGCGCGCAGATCAGTGCGACGCCATACACTGCCGCAGCACCGATGACGATAGCGGCGATGCCCCGGCTCAAGGCCAGCTGGGCCGCGGCGATAGATGCCAGCACCGATGCACAGCCGTTGGTCGTCCAGGCGTAGGCCCGGGATGACGGTGTTTTCAGCAGATGGCGCATGGCGAGCGGGAAGGGGAGTCCGGTCAGCACACCCGGAACCGCCAGCCACGCCAGGCCGATCGCAAAGTGCATCGGGACTGGATAAGGGAGAATCGCTTGCGTCAACCATGCGGTGGCCGGTGCTACGAGTGCGAGCAGGATGACCAGCAGGACCAGGCTGACGACAAGGGCCCTTTCCGTCAAGCGTTGGGAAAAAAAACCGCCGACTCCCGAAAAGACCAGCATACCGGTAAGAACCACCGTGAAGCTGACGACCGGATCTCCGTAGAGCAACACCAGTTGCTTGATAAAGTACAGCTCGACAAACATGAACCCGATCCCCAGCGATAGAAAGTAGAGCATTTCGGCCGCGCCGGGCCGCGTGTCGGCTTTGCGAAGCGCTACAAAGGGCAGGGCCAACAGCACTATGGACAAGAGGCCGGCTTCTAGAAAAATAACGGCCACCACAATTTCACCCGACAACAGCAGCGTGTACATGCGGCTGCCGGTTGCGCGATACGTCTCTTTCAACCGTTGCCATTTCAAGAAACGGTTGGGAAACGGGCGATTGTCGGTTTGCGGCCTGATGTCCATGAAATAGGCGTCAAAAAAAGCGGTTTCGCGACCCTCGCGATAGGCTTCGGACAGCCGCTCGACAGCGAGACTGTGATAGGGTGCGTCGAAGATGTAAAACCGGTTGGACCATTCGAGCCGCTTGTCATACCGGTAGACCCAGTCGAAGTTCCGATCTTCGGTGAATCTGACCAATTCTTCGTCGGCATGCAGGGGCCGTCGAGAAACCAGCATCACGTACGTGTCCCAGTTTCGCAGCACGGCCAGATGGGTTTCAGGCTGCGCGATCCCGGTCCTTTCCAGGGCCTCGGCGGCAGTCGACCACAGCCGCAACAGGTCGGACGGGGGCAGCAATAGCCGGCGCGAGATGATGATCACGCCGTTTTCGCTCAGGCGGTCGAGATAGGCGCTCAGGGCATCGATCGTGAGAAGATACTCTTGGCGGAGGGCGGCGGAACCGGGCAGGGAAGTGCCCCAGGTTTCAACCTGAATGACGTCGTAACTGTCGGTGGTACGGCTCAGGAAGTGGCGCGGCGTTTGGCTGACGACGGGTATCCGATACTGTTCGGCCGTGATCCGGGCCTGTTCCGGATGGGAATCGACGAGGGTGATGCGCCGTGAGCCGGCGGCCGTCGCGCAAGCCATGCCCAAACCGCCGCCATTCTGGATAACCAGAACATTCGCCGGAACGGAGACCAGCCTGTAACCGGCATAGGGCAGGGTGAAAGCGGCAAATTCCGCACTGCGGGGCGTCATATCCGTGTAGAGCACCAGCTGATTGTCACCGTCCCGATACACCGCGGTTTGAGGCGGCAGTTCGCCGCCGAATTTCAGACTCAGACCCGGTGCAAAACGCATGTAAGGACTCGACACGGTCGTCGTGAGACCATTGATGCTGTTGCGGGTTTCCGTGATCCGGCTGTCCGGCAGTTGCAGGATCTGGGCTTGGGCTTTGTAGGGCGACGGGTGGACCGCCACGGTCTGCGGTGCGGCCGTTATGAGCAGGGCCGCCGTTCCGGTGATGACGGCCGCTGCTGCCAAAAGACGCCCCGTCGTGCCCCGAAATATGACGCGGACCGACCCTAACGACCGTGCCGCGGCTCGGAGAAGCGGAAAAAAGGTCAGCAGGGGAACGAGAGCCGCGACGACGATGAGCCGTCCTTCGTCGATAAACGGCAGCAGGGCGGCGGGCAGCACGGCGCCGCAGGCCGAGCCGGACATGGTGGTGAAATAGGCGATGCCGGTCTTTTCGGGCACCAGGCTGTAGGCGGCGCAGATCACGAGCCCGGCGAAAAAAAACGGAATGGACAGCAGTCCGTATGCGACCAGCAGGTAAAAGATCTGAACCGGCTCGACCGGCAGTCTGAAGTAATCGAGAGGCAGGCGGTTCAACACCAAAAAAGCAAGGATGACGGCGGCGGCGTAAAAAAGGCTGAGAATGGCCGGGGCTTCTGCTGAAGCCAGCGAGCCGCTCCGGCCACCGTCCCTCGCCTGCAAGAGATTCAGAAAAGTGCCGGCACCGGCAAAGCCCATCAGGGCAATGCTGATCACCATGAAGCCCAGGTGATTCCACTGGCTGATGGCAAACACCCGCGTCAGAAGCACCTCAAAAGCCAGGGAGGACAGGGAAACCAGGAAGACGGCGAACAGGAGCGGTGAGCGAATCGGGGAGGAGGGCACCGGCGTCACCTTTTCCGGTCGAGGGCATACCCGGTCAGCGGCACAAAAAGAACGCCGGTGATCTGTTTGACGGTGTAATCCTCCGCGTGTTTGGTGACCAGAACCAGGTTCTGATAGCTGAAAGGATTGCCGAGGGGCAGTACGAGCCGCCCGCCGTCTTTGAGCTGCCGAAGGAGCGGCGGCGGGATGTGGTCGACGGCCGCGGTAATCATGATGGCGTCGAAAGGCGCCTGGTCGGTCCAGCCGTAGTAACCGTCTCCCAGCCGGGTCTTGACCGTGTCGAGCTGAAGCGTCCGCAGGGTCCGGGCAGCCTGCTCGTAGAGCTTTGCCTTGATTTCGATGGTATAGACATCGCCTGCGACGGCCGCCAGCACGGCGGCCTGGTAACCGGACCCGGTGCCGATCTCCAGCACCCGGGAAGAAGCGGTCAGGGAGAGGACTTCGGTCATCAAGGCAACGATATAGGGCTGCGAGATCGTCTGACCGTCACCGATGGGCAGGGGACGATCCGTAAACGCTTTTGATCGCAGATTCTGTGGGACAAAAAGATGGCGCGGAACCTCGCGCATGGCGGCGAGAACGCGCGGATCCTTCACGCCGCGATTTTCGATCTGCTCGCGCACCATGTCGTCTCGGGCTTGTCTGATGTCACTTGGCTCATTGGCCGAGGTGGGCCCGACAACCGTGCCGCAAATAAAACCGGCGATAAAAATGAGGGTTGGAAAGAATTTCATCGGTGCGGTCTCCCGCTTCGCGACCCCCGACGCTATGACGTGCCGGCCGGGGGTTGGCGGCTGATATTTCATTGAGAGGTAATACAGACATCGCAAATACTCAACTGATTTGTTGATTTATTTTCAGATAAACGGTATCTTATAGGCACACTTACCACAGCTTGCAGGAGGCGTTCAGCTATGGCCTGGTTCAAAAAATCCAATGGCGGTGAAGAACCGATAGACTCTGTCCTGCCGCAACCGTCCTCTAAAAATGGAACGACGTATCTGGGCAAGAAGTTGACGGTCAGCGGGTCCATAACCGGTCGCGACAGTGTTCAGGTATTCGGCCGCCATGAGGGCGACATTCGTTTGGACGGCGACCTGGACATTCGGGAGACGGCTGTCGTCCGGGGGAACCTGAGAGCCGCCGTGATTCTGGTCGGCGGAACGGCCGAGGGAGATCTCGCCGCCGTTTCCAAGCTGAAGATAGACCGCACGGGCGTCGTCAAGGGCAATATTACCACCCCGGCTTTAGCCCTTCAAGAGGGGGCCGTGTTCAACGGTGAAATCAAGATGCGCAGCTGATTCAAACGATAGAGGAGCAAAGACAATGGAAGTAGCCACCTCCGGAGCGTCGATGTCGCTGGTGAGCGAAAACGTCAGGATCGAGGGCGAACTGGGCGGGGAAGAAAATATTTTGATCAACGGCCGCGTCCTCGGATCGATCAAACTCAACGGTGATATCGTCGTCGGTCAGTCCGGCGTGGTGGAAGCCGATATCGAGGGCAACACGATCGTTATTCAAGGCACCGTCAAAGGCAACGTGACGGCCCGCAATCATCTCGAGATTCAGGCCACCGGTAAAATGATCGGAGACATCACCGCCAAATCCATCGATATCAAGGAAGGCTCCACCTTCGAGGGCCGCTCCCGAATGATCAAACCCGGCCGAACCGAACCGTCGCCGGCCGTGCCGCCAACCACACCCCAAACGCCCGCCGCAACAGCAGAAAATCCGGTGACCGCCGGTTCGAAGGGCCGGATTATTTAAGGGCGCACCCAATTTTTTTGTCAATATGAACGCCATGAAAACCGCTTTCGACGAAACCGGTCGGTGGATCTGCCGTTTGCGATTGCAAAGAACGGGCCCGGACGCAAAGAGGGTGATGCCGGGACGAAGAGACTCGCCGTCGCGGCCCATCCGGTATGCATTTTTATTCGGGTTTGCTATTTTGCTGCTGGCCGTCATGTTGACGGCCTGCTCGACACGCAAGATGACGGTTCGCGCCGTCAGCGATGTCATGGTAGACGGGGTGGCCGCGTTTGAAGAGGATGACGACCTCGAACTGATAGAACAGGCATTGCCGGCCAACATCAAGCTGCTGGAAGCCCTGCTGGAGAGCGATCCTCAGAACCGGCAGCTGCTGGTGCTGCTTGCTCGCCTCTATGCCAGCTATAGTTTTGCGTTTTTTGACGGCCGGATCGAGGCGGCGGAACTGACCGACATGTCGGTGGAAATCGGCGGATCGTCTATTGCGGAGACCAAGAAAACGGCGGTCCGCTATTACCGTAAAGGCAACGAATATGCCCTGCGGGCCCTTGAGATCCGGCACCCGGAGGCCCGCAGGCAACTAACCGATCTCTCGACGGCCGGATCTTTCATCAGCGGCCTGGATCGCGAAGAGATGCCGGCCCTGTTCTGGTATGGTTTCACCCTGAGTGCCGACATCAACTACAACCGCGACTCGATCAGCGCCGTGGGGCAGGGGCACTTGGTCGAAAAAGCCATGCAGCGCGTGATCGAGGCTGATGAGGCCTATTTTTACGGCGGCGCGCACCTGGTCCTGCTGGTCTATTACGGTTCTCGGTCACCCCTCATGGGCGGCAAGCCGGAGCTGGCCATCGAACACTACCGGCGGCTCGAGCAAATGAACGGCAAGGGTTTTTACCTCGCAGATCTCTACTATGCCCGCTTTGTCCTCTGTCAGCAGCAAGACCGCGCGAAATTTACCGCCGTCTTGAACCGCATTCTGCAGGACCCCGCAACCGAGGAAAGATTCCGGCTCTACAATAAAATCGCCGCCGATCGGGCGCGGATCTATTTAAGCGCGGCCGATCGACTGTTTATCGAGTGAAAGCGAGGCTACGAGTGAAGGGAATCAGAATTTGCCGATATCTGTTTGTATTCATCGTGATTTGGGGTTTTTCGAACGGTGCCGCAGGTGCTGCCGCGGAAGTGAGCGTCATCAAGGTCGCTTTGATTACACCCGAGGGGAGTGCCTGGACGAATTCGCTCTACCAACTGGCCGCTGCCGTCAAGGAACGGACCAAAGGAGCCGTGACCTTCACGGTCTACGCCGGCGGGATCGCGGGTGACGAACTCGATGTGCTGCGTAAAATGCAGGCCGACCGTATCCAGGCAGCCGGTTTCTCCGGGGTCGGACTCGGTGTGCTCGTTCCGCAGATCCGCATTCTGGAGGCCCCCCTGCTCTACAAGACAGAGGCCGAAGTCGACCTCGTGAAGAAAAAGCTGGTCGACCGCTTTGCCGCGGAATTTGAGAAGAAGGGATTCGTGCTGCTCGGCTTTGCCGAAGCCGGATTCGTCTATTTTTTTTCCAGCTCCTCGATGACCGGGTCTCAGGGGTTCGATCCTATCAAAATGTGGGTCTGGAAAGGCGACCCGGTGGCCAAAACCAGCCTGGAGGCCCTCGGCATCAAGACCTATCCGCTTCAACTCACCGACGTCAACACCGGCCTTGAAACCGGCATGATCAATGCCTTTTACGCACCACCGGCTGCGGCCATCGCTTATCAATGGTATGCCAAGGTGCATTATATGCTCGACTATCCGATGGTCAACTCCACCGGCGCCTTTCTCGTCAAGAAGAACGCCTTCGATCGGCTCTCGGAAGAAAACCGTAAAATCCTGCGGGAGGCTTCGGCCGGCTTCTGCGACGAACTGGTTCAAATCTCCCGTCGGGTCAATGCCGAAGCCCGGGAGGTTCTGCTGAACTCGGGTATCGTTTTTGAAAAACCGACCGAAGAGCAGCTGCGCCTCTTCGACATCAAGGCGCGGCAAATCCACTCCGACAGCATCGACCGCCTCTATTCTCGGGAACTCTTCGATACCGTGTCGACGCTTCTCGAGGACCGAAGACAGTGAAACAGAGTTGACCTTACCGTCGGGATATCCGCCCCGCGTCTTATACGCGATCCAAGAGGCGCGGCAGGAATGCGACCCATGCGTTTACTTTCCAAGATCGACGACACGTTTGAGATCATCGAGCAAGCGGTAGTAATTTTTCTGTTTTCGGCGCTGGTGCTGATGATCACCACCAACATCGTCGCACGCAACCTCTTCGGCGTCTCCTACCAGAAAATCCTCGAGATCAGCCCCGGTATCGTTCTCTGGCTGGCGCTGATCGGTGCGACCCTGGCCCTAAAGAAACAACGGCACATCAAACTCGAGATCCTGCTGAGGTATGCCGGCCACCGCACCCGCCGCCTGGCACGGCTGCTGGGAAGCCTGTTCGGCATGGTCGTCATGGGATTTCTGTTCGCGGCGTCACTGACCTTCGTGAAAAACGAAATGGCCATCTTCGGCCTGCAAGGGGGGTCGGCCATTGTCTTTCCGCTTTTTTTTGCCCTGTCCTTTTTCCGCTGTCTGTTGAGCGGTCTGGTGGCCGTGCGGCCGACGACAGCCCTAGCAAGCGACGGCCGCGGCCTCAATCTTGGTACGATTCCGGATGATCCGTCGGAGGGGGGAGCGTGACGCTTTTTACCCTCGCTATTGCCGTCGTGGCCGGGTTGGCCTTGCTTGAAATTCCCCTCTTCACCGTTATTGCCGGCTTGACGATGGTCTGCCTATATGCAGCCGGTCACAATTGGATGGCGCTGCAGGTGGTTCTGATCGAAATGAATCGGCTGGCCTCGATGCCGGTTCTTGTGGCCCTGCCGCTGTTCACCTTCACGGGGGTGCTTCTCACAGAAACCGCGGCCCCGCGGCGGATCATGAACCTTCTGCAGGCACTGGTCGGCTGGCTGCCGGGAGGCCTGGCGATCGCTGCGCTCTGTTCCTGTGCCTTTTTTACGGCCTTGACCGGGGCCAGCGGGGTGACCATCGTGGCTTTAGGAAGCGTCCTCTACCCGGTTCTGCGCCAGGAGGGCTACCGCGAACCCTTTACGTTGGGACTGTTGACCACTTCCGGCAGCCTCGGGCTGCTGTTTCCCCCCAGCCTGCCGGTCATCCTCTACGGTGTGATCTCCCAGATCGATATCAATGGCCTCTTCAAAGCCGCACTGCTGCCGGGAATTTTGCTGGTCGGGGCTTTGTCGCTTTATGCCGCCGCCAACCAGTGGCTGCGAGGTCGCGCGAATGGAAGTTCCCGCATCTTATCGCCGGTTTCCTGGCCGCGCATCAAGTCCGCGTTCACGGCTGCCATCTGGGACTGGCCGATTTTGGGGGTTCTCGTTGTCGGCGTTTACGGCGGATTCGTGACGATTGCCGAAGTAGCGGCCGTAATCCTGCTCTACGTCGTCGTTGTCGAATGCTTCGTTCTCAAGGAAATCGATTTTCGGCGGCAACTGCCGGTCATAATGGTCGAAAGTGCCATGCTCTCAGGCGCCATCCTCGTGATCCTCGGCTTTGCCCTCGGCTTCACCGGTTATCTGGTTGACGAGCAGATTCCCGACCGACTCCTGCGTTACTTGACAGCCATGTCCGACAGTAGAATTCTTTTTCTGGCCGGCCTCAACATTTTTCTCCTGGCGGCAGGCTGCATCATGGACATTTTTTCGGCTACCATGATCATCGTACCGATCATCGTACCGATTGCCTTGAAATATGGTGTGGATCCGGTGCACCTGGGGGTTGTCTTCCTGGTCAATCTCGAGATCGGATATTCGACGCCGCCGGTCGGCATTAACCTGTTCATCGCCAGCTTGAAGTTTCGCAAGCCCGTGGTGCAGCTCTACCGGGCTTCTTGGCCGTACCTGGTTTTGTTGTTGATTCTGCTGGCGGTGATTACCTACGTTCCCCAGCTGAGCCTTTTTCTGGTGCGTTGATAGTCAATTCACCGCAAAGGCGCAAGGAGCGCGGAGTTTATATTTCTTTATTTCTTTGCATCCTTCGCGTCTCGAGCGAGTGAATACGAGCGGGTGGTAAGTTTACGTATAAATATCAATGACCTTGTAACATGACGGTGTTCATACAAACCGGCCGTTGAAATCGGGCCCGGGGGAGGGGGAGCACCCTGGAACGACGAACGACAACGATTTTTCTGATCGTATTTCTGGTGATGCAATCGATCGGCGTCCTTTCCGCGGCGACGGTTTCGTTCGAAACATTCGATCGCCCGAGTCTGAAAATCCGGTACGAAGCACCCTTGAAAGGAGCCGCCGAGGATTTGGCCGCCACTTTTCCGGCTGTCGAGGCCGAACTGGTGGAACTCTTCGGGTGGCACTTGTCGCAACGGCCCACGGTGATGCTGATTCAAAACGGGGAGATCTTTCGACGACTGGCAGATCACCCGCTGATCACTGCCTTTGCCGTTCCGTCCGAGAACTTGATCGTGCTCGATTTCGGAAAACTGGCCGGACGGCCGGCGCATTTCAGAAGTGTCCTGAAACATGAAGTGGTGCACTTGTTTCTGCATGCGAATCACAGCGGGGTCAGTCTTCCGAAATGGCTGGAGGAAGGCGTGGCCCAGTGGGCGAGTGAAGGAGTAGCCGAGCTGCTCGAACAGCCGCAGCCGTCGCTGCTGGAGGACGCCGTTCTCTCCGGCGACCTCATTCCCCTGAGCGCGCTCCGCGATCGTTTTCCGACTGACAGCCGGATGCTTTTACTGGCCTATGAAGAAAGCCACCGGGTGGTATCATACATTGCGGAAACCCACGGCCGGAGTGCGCTGATTGAAATCCTGGCCGACATTCAGCGCGGCAGTGATGTGGATGCCGCCTTTTATCGAAGCCTTTCCGCCTTTCCCTGGGAAATCGAGCGACAGTGGATCGCGGGACAAAACCGGGGCACCGTCTGGCTGACCTACCTGGCCGGACATCTCTACCAGTTCCTTTTTTTTCTGGGCGCCCTGCTGACCGTGGCCGGTTTCGTGCGGTTTCGGTTAAAAAAACGGGCCTATGTCGAAGACGAATAAATTTTTACACAAACCACGGCCTCGGCCGTGGTTTGTGTAAAAATTTATTAATATATTACATTAATAAAAAATAATAAGTTATTGATATATTTAATTATTAAAAAGTCATAAACTCAGGCGGGATTAAGGCTTTCCTGTTAAACGCTCATGGCCCTTTGGGCCGCCACGGTGCATAAAATGACGTGCCGGAGTCCGGATGAACGGTAGCGAAAAGCGGCTGACTGTATTTTGTTTCATTTTTTGTTTTCTATATTATTGCCAGAGGTCAAGTATACAATGATTCAAACAGGTTTGTCATTTTGAATTTCGGTCATTGTGATTTATTTGATATTTGATATTTGGAATCTTTCACCGAAACTTAAGGTTTCTTCTCCGATCAAAAAGGAGGCTTGCGGCCAGAGGCGCCGCTGAACCTGGAACCGTTCAGTTTTTTGGGATTGTATGGCGGGCATCGGTCTTTTTTCTTTACGTGTGGCGGGGTTATTTTGTATGCAGAGAGGAAGGCATATGAGGATCGAAACGGTGGTGCTCTGCGGCCACCGCTGACCGGCTGCTGGCAATGACATACTTATACATTCTCCTGGTTCTGGTCTATATTTTTTTCCCCTACGACCTGCTGCCCGATTTTCTGGGCGGTTGGGGCCGAGTGGACGACCTGGTGGTATTGGGGTTTCTAATGCGGTACCTCTTCGCGCAGCAGAAACGATCCCGCGGTACCCAGACAACCGGGACCAAACCGGGACCGGATGCCGAAAAGACCTACGCCAGGGGTGACCAAGGGCACGACAGCAGTCGTTTTGACAGCAACGACCCTTACACGGTACTCGGTGTCGACCGGACGGCTTCGGCGGAGACCATCAAGAAGGCTTACCGCGAATTGGTCAACAAGTTTCACCCCGACAAGGTCGACCATCTCGGAGAGGAGTTCAAAACGTTGGCCGAGAAAAGGTTCAAGCAGATTCAGCAGGCCTATCAGAGCATCCAGAAGACGCGCCGGTGAGGGAGGTCGTCATGACCGCCAGATTTACGGTCGAGGAGACCCTCGGAAAACTGGCCAAGTGGTTGCGCATTCTGGGCTTCGACGCTTGCAGCGAACCCTGCGGTTTGATTGGTTCGAAAGCGGCGGCGATTTCAGGCCGCATCCTGCTCACCCGTACCCGGAGGCGGTGTCGGGAGTTGCAGGGACGGCCTTTCGTTTTTATCCACTCGAACGACCCGTTCGACCAGCTGAAGGAAGTCATTAGCGGCGTGGGTCTTTCACCACAAGACATACGGCCTTTTTCGCGCTGCCTTCTCTGCAACGAGACCACCGAACCGGTGAGCAAAGATGCGGTCCGTCACTTCGTGCCGGACTTCGTCTGGGAAAGCCACGAACGGTTTTGCCGATGTCGCCGATGCCAGAAAATTTACTGGTCCGGTAGTCACACCGAACGCGGCATGGCGCGGATCGCCTCTCTGTTCGAGGAACCGAAGCCGAATCAACTGCCCCATGGATCCGATACGTAATGTCATTGCCCTCGAAGGGCGCCTTAAAGGCTGTCGCAACGTGACGACCCTCGGGGTGAGAACCAACTTCTCGGATTACGCCGCCTCGGAGCAGGAGTTGATCCGGGGGGCACGGAAAATTTATTATCCGACGACTTTTTATGCGGAGCTGTTCGATGCGGTTGGCAAGCAGACATTTCCCAGTTACCATACCTACAAATGTGTGCAGGACAAGATCAAACAATCCGCTCTTTTTGACCTGCTGGAGATTCCGCACCCCCGCACGCGGGTGTTTTACGGCAATCGACAGAAGAAGACGATCCGCGATTATTTCGCCTATCCGTTTATCGCCAAAATCCCGCGCGGATCGGCCATGGGTCGCGGCGTTTATCTCGTCAAAAGCGACGAAGATTTGCATCGCTATCTGGCAGAATCGCACCCGGCCTACATCCAGGAATACATTCCGCTGGATCGGGACATCCGGGTGGTGATCATCGGAAGGCGGTTCGCTCACGCATACTGGCGCATTAACCCGCTGCATGACTTCCGCAGCAACGTGGCGGTGGGGGGACGCATCTGTCTCGACCCGGTTCCCGCCGCCGCCCGCGCCTTGGCCGTGCACACTGCGAAAAACTGCGGCTGGGATGACGTGGGGATCGACGTCTGTGAGCGCGGCGGCCGCTTTGTAATTCTCGAGGCCAACATGAAGTACGGTAAAGAAGGTTTCCGGGCCGCCGGAATCGATTACACAGACTTAATGGAGCGTTTGATTGAAAATGGCGATATATGACGAGCACCGGGTTGATCCGGTTTTGATAAAAATCGCAGCTCAGATCGACCGGCTTGAGAAAGAAAAGCTTTCCCCTACGGCAACCCTGAATTCCGAAGGACATCGCCGCCGGCGGGAAGTTTTGATAGAAGAAGGATACCGGCCGTCGTTTTCGGTGGACACGGATCGGATCCTGCACTCCCTGGCTTACTCCCGCTACATCGACAAGACCCAGGTCTTCTATCTGATCGAAAACGACCACATCACGCACCGGGTGTTGCACGTTCAGTTGGTATCGAAGATCGCCCGTACGATCGGACGTTTTCTGGGGCTCAACGAAGACCTCATCGAAGCCATTGCATTAGGACACGACATCGGGCATATTCCCTTCGGGCATGACGGTGAGCGGATCCTATCCCGGATTTGCCGCGATAACGGGATTGGTTATTTTCATCACAACGTTCAGAGTGTGCAGTTTCTGGACCGGGTCGAGCGCAAGGGCAAGGGCTGGAACCTGTGTCTGCAGACTCTGGACGGCATTTTGACCCACGATGGTGAAGTCCACAACATGCAGCTGGCACCGCAACGCAGCAAGACTTTCGACGACCTCGAAGTGGACATGGCCGCCAAGATGGTCGAACCAGACCGTCCGTTGACCCCGATGACCATGGAAGGCTGCGTCGTCCGCATGACCGATACCATCAGCTATATCGGCCGGGATATCGAAGATGCCATCCGCCTGGGCGTGATTCAACGCACCGACATACCGAAGCAGTGCGTCCAGCGGCTCGGCAACACCAATGGTACCATCGTTTTCAATCTGGTTTCGGATGTCATCAAAAGCAGTTATCAGAAACCGCATGTGGCTTTCAGCAGCGAGATATCCGACGCGCTGCAGATGCTGAAGGCCTTCAATCTCGAGCGCATCTACATGAATCCCGGAATCAAGACCCACTTGGAAACAATCCGGACTCTGTTCGAAATGCTGTTCGAAAAATATTTGACCGACCTGGTTAAGCACAATACCGCGTCGGTGATCTTCACCCAGTTTCTCAAAGACATGTCCGAGGAGTACTTGGCCGGACAAAACCACCAGGAAATTGTGCGGGATTTCATCGCCGGCATGACCGATCAGTATTTTCTGCGGTTGTGCCCGGCGGACATGCGACCCCAACCGATGGTCCGTTGAGGGTGCCGCGATGACGACCGCTTCGGCGCAGAGCCGATTTTACCGCCGCGGGGTCCGCCCGGCCGGATTGACCGGCTTCAGGGTGGCGGTTCAGGAAACCGACCTTCAGATTCATGCCGACCTCGATTTGACGGCGGTGGCACGAGAACTCGTCCTGCAGTACCGGGGGTTCATCGAGACCTATATCGAGTGCCAGCCGATTTTTCGCGAGTCATTGACCCCGATTCGGGTTACGGGACCGGCACCTCTTATCGTGCAGGAGATGGCGCGGGCCGCCGCGGCGGCCGGTGTGGGACCGATGGCGGCCGTCGCCGGAGCCATTGCCGAACACGTGGGAAGGGGTTTGCTCTCCCGCACAAAACAGGTAATCGTGGAGAACGGCGGCGATGTCTTTGTCAGAACGCGGCAACCTGTGGTAATGGGTATTTATGCCGGATCATCGCCGCTGAGCCGTCACATCGGGTTGCGGGTCGGCGGCGGAGACACACCAATTGGCGTCTGCACCTCCTCCGGCACCATCGGTCACTCCCTCAGTCTGGGAGCAGCCGATGCCGTCGGCGTCGTATCGCCCAGTTGCGCCGTCGCCGATGCGGCGGCAACCGCCATCGGCAACAGGGTTAATTCGAAGGCCGACATTTCAGAGGCGATCGCCTTCGGCCGCGGGATCGGTAATGTCGACGGGGTGGTGATCATCGTCGGCGACCGGATTGGCTGCTGGGGCATCGTCGAACTGGTGCCGCTCAAGGTAAAAAAAGGTTGAGTTTTATCGGCAAAGAGCATAATCTTTTTGATTAATTCAAATTTTAGCGGATGGAGATCGGAAATGAAAAAGGTTAAATTGGTCGTCTGGATGCTCATCGTGGTGTTTGTAGTGGTTGTAATCTACCAAAATAAAGATTTTTTTTGGGAAACCAAAAAAAGCTTGACGATCAATCTGCCCCTTATTCCTGAACAATACAAAACGCTGCCTGAGGTGGAACTTCTGGTTATCTTTGGCATCTTTTTTGCCGCCGGCTTGCTTCTGGGAATCTACCTTATGTTCGGCCGCGGCTTGAAAAAGAAGAAAACGATCAAGGCCCTCAAGGTCCAGGTGAAAGAGGAGTCCGAAAAGGCCGTTGGCCTGGAAAAAGAACTGCGTACCGTGCTGGGAGGGGAATCGTTACCGCCGGACAATACCGTGCAAACCGATCCAGCCCTCCAGGCAACTGATGCCAATCCCGGCGGTCAGCCCCCGACCGGGGACAATAAACCCTAAATGCCCGATGCACCCGAACCGCGGGTTTATTCAGAAACGTTCGACCGTCGGAAAGGGTTGCCCGGCGCTGAAATCCAAGCGGCCCCACCGCGGGCGAGCTTGAGAACCGACCGGCTTGATGCCATCGCCGTCCGAGCCGTTAGCCGGCCCGACCGGCACCGATTTTCCGCTGCACGAGAATGTCAGCACATCATGAGCCCACCGAAAACCACTCCCATGATAAGCCAGTACCTGTCGATCAAGGGACAGTATCCGGACGCGGTTCTTTTTTACCGCATGGGGGATTTCTATGAGATGTTCTTCGAGGACGCCGAGCGTGCCGCCGGCATCCTCGACATCACCCTGACCTCGCGCAACAAGAATGTCGATAAGCCGATTCCGATGTGCGGGGTGCCGCACAAGGCGGCTCAGGGCTACATCGCACGCCTGCTCGATGCCGGTCTTAAGGTCGCCGTCTGCGATCAGGTGGAAGACCCGGCCACCGCCAAGGGACTGGTGAAGCGGGAAGTCGTTCGCGTCATCACGCCGGGCATGATTGTCGAGAATGACTTCCTGGAAGAAAAAACCAACAATTTCATCCTGGCCGTGGCCCGCAACGCGGATGCGTACGGACTGTCGAGCCTTGACCTATCTACCGGTGCCTTCCGTGTGACCGAAACCGACCGGTTTGAAAAGCTGATCAACGAGAGTCTGAGGATTGCTCCCAGCGAAATCATTTTGTCCGAAACCCTCCAAACCGATGCCGGCTTTTCACTCTTTCTGGAGGCGATGGACGAACGGTCCGTTTCCTATGTGCCGGATGGCAGCTTCGATTACCGCCGCTCGCGTGAGCGGCTGCTGCAGCAGTTCGAAACTTTGTCACTCGAGGGTTTCGGCTGTGAGAATTTGCGCCTGGGGGTCCAGGCGGCCGGGGCTCTTCTGGCCTATGTCCAGGAGACCCAGAAACAAAAAGTGCAGCACATCGCCCGGATCGAAGCCTATGCTCTCGACCAGTTCCTGTGGATAGACGATCTGAGTTGCCGGAATCTCGAGTTGATGGCCAACATCCGTACCGGATCGCGGCAAGGCACCCTGCTCAGCGTGCTCGATCGCAGCGTGACCGCTATGGGCGGCCGTCTGCTGAAAAACTGGATGCGCTACCCGTCGATGGATGTGGACCTCATCGACGCGCGTTTGGATGCGGTCGAAGAGGCCAAAAAGAACCAGAGTTTGCGAAAAAGCCTGCGGGAAACGCTTAAAGCGGTCGCCGATCTCGAACGCCTCGGCAGCAAGATAACCATGGGACACTGCAATGCCAGAGACCTGCTGGCGCTCAAGGGGTCGCTCCAAGCGCTGCCGGACATCATGGCACAGACCGCACGTTTTAAGGCCGATCTTTTTACTCCGATCGAAGAATGGACTAATCTGGAAGAACTGGCCGGCCGCATTGCAGCGGCCATTCGCGATGATGCGCCCTTGAGCGTGAACGAAGGGGGCATGATCAAAACCGGCTACAACGCCGAACTGGATGAGCTGGTGCGCATCAGCCGCGACGGAAAAGGCTGGCTTGCGCAGCTCGAAGTCCAGGAAAAAGAGGCCACGGGCATCACCACGCTCAAAGTCCGTTACAACAAGGTCTTCGGCTATTACATCGAGGTGCCCAAATCGCGCGCGGCGGATGTTCCGGTTCATTACGTGCGCAAGCAAACCCTGGTCAATGCCGAACGTTTTATTACCGATGCGCTCAAAACTTTTGAAACCAAAGTTCTGAATGCCGAGGATCGGCGGGCCGCCCTGGAATACGACATCTTCCAGCAGATGCGCAGTCAGGTCATCGATGTCAACCGCGATATCCAGGAAGCGGCGCGGTTCATCGCCCGGATCGACTGCCTGTTGAACCTGGCCGAGGTCGCCGATCAGAACGGCTATTGCCGTCCGGTTATCAACGCCGAGGATATCATCGACATCGAGGACGGGCGACATCCGGTCATCGAGAAGATGATCACCGGCGAACGCTTTGTTCCCAATTCGATACGGCTCGACAATATCGAGAACCAGATCCTTGTCATTACCGGCCCCAACATGGCGGGCAAATCGACGGTTCTGCGCCAGGTGGCGCTGCTGGCCCTGATGGCCCACATGGGCAGTTTCGTACCGGCGCGCAGGGCCTCGATCGGCCTAACCGACCGGATTTTTACCCGGGTCGGCGCCCTGGACAACCTGTCACAGGGGCAGAGCACCTTTCTGGTGGAAATGCAGGAAACGGCCAACATCCTGAACAGTGCCACCGGCCGGAGTCTGGTGATTCTTGATGAAATCGGTCGCGGGACCAGCACTTTCGACGGCCTGAGCATCGCCTGGGCTGTGGCCGAGTACCTGCACGATCTTTCCGGTTCGGGCGTCAAGACCCTTTTCGCCACGCATTACCACGAATTGACCGACCTGGCCCGTACCCATCGACGGGTGCAGAACTTCAACATCGCCGTCAAGGAATGGAACGACGAAATTATATTCCTGCGTAAACTGGTCGACGGCGGAACGAACCGGAGTTACGGAATTCAAGTCGCACGGCTGGCCGGTATCCCACGGACAGTCGTCAAACGGGCGAAGAAGATTCTGGCCGGCATCGAAAGCGGCGCTCATCCGGTGGGTCCTTTCTCGGAAAGCGCCGTCAAAGCGGGTCGACCCGAAAAGGAAGCGGTTCAGCTGAGTTTATTCAACAGTCCGGAAAATGCCGTTCTGGCTATGCTGAACCGCATCGACGTCACGCGTCTGACACCTCTTGAAGCCCTGAACTGTTTGGATAGGCTCTGCGAACTCGCGAAAGACGGATCGGGATAGCGTATGGTAAAAATTATCCTACCTATTCGACTTTTGGTCGTCGCGACCCTTTTGTTCTCTTGTTTTGTCCCCGCGGCATCGGCCGATACCGCCCGCGATGCGTATGTCCGGGCCGAGGCCTGCCACAAAAAGCTGCGCAACACGCCTTCGGCCCAAAAATACCGCGAATCCTGGATGACGTGCATCGAGAAGTTTCAGGCCGTCTACCGGCAGACACCCGAGGGGCCCTGGGCGGCCGCCGGTCTGTACATGTCCGGCACACTTTACGCCGAGCTCTACCGGCATTCCGGACGCACCGCGGATATCAGGGAAGCCATCGATCATTTCGAGCGGATCCAGAACCGTTTCCCGCAAAGCCGCTACGCCGGCCGTGCCAAAAAGGCGATCGCCGCCGCCAACGGTCGCAATGCCGAGCCTGCCGCGGCTAAGGCGGCGCAGCCGGAAAACGACCGGCTGTACCAGAGCGCCGAGTCCTGCACCGCAGAACTGCACAGTTCACCCCGAAAACAGAAATTCAGAAGCAACTGGATCGCGTGCATCGACAAGTTCGAAGCTGCCTACAAGCAGTCTCCTACCGGACCGAGGGCGGCCGCAGGTCTTTACATGGCCGGAATTCTGTACGGTGAGCTCTACCAATGGTCCCAAAACCGCAAGGACCGCCAGCAGGCCATCGATCGGTTGCAGCAGGTCGTGACCCACTACCCGCAGAGCGACGACAGCACCAAAGCGCAGGTGGCCCTGCGAGGCATCAGCGGCGTTGGCACCGCAACTGCCGCCGACCGGAAAGGCAACAATAACAGTGCCGGAGCAGTGGGCGCAGCGGTTTCTCCGACCGGCGGCACGGCCCTCGTCACCGGACTGCGGTTCTGGTCGAACCCGAACTACACCCGCCTGGTGATCGACACCAACCGGGAGACGGACTTCGACTACAACCTGCTGAAAAAAGATCCGTCCAATCACAAGCCGCAGCGTCTATACGTGGATCTGCGCAACAGCCGACTGGGAAAGGACCTCGACAAGATCATTACCATCAATGACGATCTTCTTAAACTGGCCCGTGCGGGGCAGTACACGCCCGACTCGGTGCGGGTGGTGGTCGACATCAAGTCCCTCGAGAGCTACGAGGTGTTTTCATTAAAAGAACCCTTCCGGATCGTCATGGACCTCAAAGGCGGCGGAGGTGCGTCCGCAACCCAATCACCGCGGCCCGTCAATCGCACGATTGCGAAAATAGACCCCAAAGCCTCCACGGGCGACATCGCCCGCCAGCTCTCGCTGGGCGTGCGCCGGATCGTGATCGATCCGGGACACGGCGGCAAGGATTACGGCGCGCCGGGCTATCTCAAGGGTGTTCACGAAAAACAGATCGCGCTGCAGATTGCCAAGCGGTTGGCCGTGAAATTAAGAAATGAGCTGCACTGTGAGGTTCTCCTGACCCGCAGCAACGACCGTTATCTGACCCTCGAGGAACGCACCGCCTTCGCCAACACCAAAAACGCGGATTTGTTCATCTCGATTCACACCAATGCCAGCCGGAACCAGAGGGCCTTCGGGATTTCGACCTATTTCCTAAACCTGGCCGACGACGACGAATCCAAACGCGTGGCCGCCATGGAAAACGCCACCTCGACCAACAACATCAGCGATCTGGAAAAGATCCTTTTCTCTCTGATGCACTACTCCAAGATCAACGAGTCGAGCCGGCTGGCCGCCACCGTCCAGGACACCCTGACCACCCACCTCAAGCGCAAGAGATACTCTCAGATCAAGAGCAAGGGCGTCAAACAAGCCCCATTCTATGTCTTGTTGGGGGCCCAGATGCCGTCGATACTCGTTGAGACCTCTTTTATCAGCAACCCGCGCGAGTGCAAGCGCCTGGTGAACCCGAAATACCAGGACCGTCTGTGCGAGGGTATCGTTCTGGGCCTCAAGAAGTATATCAAGGATACCAATCCGACCGCCTTCGTGGATGAACGGCCAACGCGTGGGTCCAAAGGCTAGTGTCGAGTCATACATAAATTGTCCTATCCATTGTTGCCCGCTGTTTGGTGCGCCCACTGTTTTGTTATTTGCGATTTGGAATTTTTCACCGAAACAAAAAAGTCTCCTCCTCGAAAGACGACAGCCCGGAGAGGCGTGAAGCCGACACCACGATGCCTGAAGCCTGCAATCGGCCGGTGACCGGCCCGGCCTTCAACCCTTACTTTGCTCTGGTTGCGGGTGTGCTGGCCGTTTCGACCGGCGCCATTTTCGTTCGGCTGGCAACCGATGCACCAGCTCTGGTGATAGCCGCCTACCGGGTCGGTCTGGCCAGTGCGATCATCGTGCCCTTGGCCTGGTTTAAAGTACGGGCCGAACTCCAGTCGCTTACCCGGCGCGAGCTCGCCCTGGCCGGTCTGTCCGGATTTTTTCTGGCCCTCCACTTCGGCACCTGGATTTCCTCCCTCGGCTACACCTCGGTGGCCAACAGTGTCGTGCTGGTCAATACCAATCCACTGTGGGTCGGTCTTTTTACCCCGCTGATAACCGGCGAGCGGATAAAGCCGGCCGTGGCTTTGGGTATTCTTATCAGTGTCGCCGGCGGCATTATTATCGGCATCGGTGATTTTGCCACCGGCGGAGAAGCGCTTCTCGGGGATATGCTGGCCCTTACCGGCAGTGTCTGCGCCGCCTTTTATCTGCTCCTGGGACGCAACCTGCGTCGCAAGCTCTCGCTGCTGGCCTACATCTGCGTATGCTACGCCAGTGCTGCCGTGATCCTCTGGCTCCTGGTGCTGATCTTGCGCCTGCCGGTCACCGGATTTTCCGGTTCCACCTACGCCTGTTTCTGGGCCATGGCCCTGATCACCCAGCTGATCGGACATTCGAGTTACAACTGGGCCTTGAAGTGGTTCAGCACCAGCCTCATCGCCGTCAGTCTCCTCGGGGAACCGGTCGGCAGCACGGTTATGGCCTACTTCCTGTTTGACGAAGGCTTGACCACTGCAAAGGTGATCGGCGGTATCTTTATTCTGAGCGCTATTATCCTATCGGTCGTCGGTGAAGGTAGAAGTTCCTGAAACCTGCATGATTCTTCACTCCGGTTTTGGGTTTGACAAAACCACCTCGATTCATTATCCATATCCGAAGTTGCAAATTTTTCTATTCGTGAACCTTGAAACCGGCACAGTGCGAGGGGAGAATATGGCATACCGGAACATAATTCTGGCGGTCGAAGAGGGCATAGCGACCATCACCTTCAATCGGCCGAAGGCATTGAACGCGCTGAGCATCGACCTGCTTCAGGAGTTTGATCGGGCATTGGAAGAGGTTTCCAGGAATGACCTCACCCGGGTATTGCTCCTGACCGGTGCCGGGGAAAAAGCTTTTGTCGCCGGCGCCGACATCACCGAACTGGCCACCTTCGATGCCTTGCAGGCCAAAGGATTTTCCCAAGCCGGCCACGACGTCATCGGTCGACTGCAGCTCTTGCCGATCCCGGTGATGGCCGCCGTCAACGGGTATGCGCTCGGCGGCGGCAGTGAAATCGCGCTGGCCTGCGATTTCATTTATGCGTCCGAGAACGCGATGTTCGGCCTGCCCGAGATTACTCTCGGGCTGATACCCGGATTCGGCGGAACCCAGCGTCTGCCGCGGCTGGTCGGTAAGAACAGGGCCAAGGAAATGATTTTCACGGGTCAGATGATCACCGCGACCGAGGCGGAGCGGGTCGGGCTGGTCAACAAGGTGTGCACTGCCGAAACGCTGATGGAAGAGGCGCTCAAAACAGCGCGCTTGATGGCATCCAAGGGCAAAGTGTCCCTGCGGGCCGCCAAGCAGGCGGTCAATATCGGTGCCGAGACGGATCTGATCACCGGGTGCAACTTCGAAATCGATGCCTTTGCCCTTTGCATGGCCAGCGGGGATGCCGCGGAGGGAACCCGCGCCTTCCTGGAGAAAAGAAAGCCTGATTTCAAATGAGCGACGGTAAGGCGCGGATTCAGATGGCCTGGGGCGTTGCACTGGTGCTGGCCGGCCTCGGCGTGCTGTATCGTATTCCCCAGGTGATGCCGAAAATCACCCGGATCGAGCAATTTGCCGCCGCCTCCGGATTCATTTACTTTTGCTTCTACCTCATGGCGCTGATTCTGATCGTCGGAGGCGGCCGGAAAATTATCACCAACTACAAAATGCTGAACCGCAACAAACCGGCCAAATGACGTCGGGCGACGTCGATCCTAAAAACCGACCCGATTGCCCGTGTGACACGCCGGCACGAACCCATTTACCCTGTATCAAAAGGATAGCTCATGGCCTCCAGGAAGGGGACGGTTGTTCTGATGGGCTCCGGCGAGCTCACCGCCACGATGGTCGAGGTACACAAGGAGCAGTTGGCGCGCTTCGGCACCGCGCCGCGGGCGGTCTTTCTCGACACCCCGGCCGGGTTTCAGCTCAATGTCGACCAGATCTCACGCAGGGCGGTGGAGTATTTTCGTCTTCACGTTCGGCAACCGCTCATCGTCGCCTCCTTTAAATCCAACGAGGGGCATACGCCATACGAGGCCGAGAAGGCATTTCACCGGCTTCGGGAAGCCGATTACATCCTGATCGGACCCGGAAGCCCGACTTACGCCGTGCGCCAACTGCGGCCGACACCGGTACCGGATATTCTTGTCAGAAGAGTACAAGACGGCGGCTGCCTGGTGGCGGCCAGTGCGGCCGCCCTCACGGTGGGCCGCATGACCCTGCCGGTCTACGAAATCTACAAGGTCGGCCATGATCTGCACTGGGTCGAAGGGATGAACATTCTCGGGCCACTTGGTTTCGACCTGGTGGTGGTGCCACACTGGAACAACGCCGAAGGCGGTACGCACGACACCCGCTTCTGTTTCATGGGCAAACCCCGCTTCGACAAGTTGGCAGCGCTGTTGCCGGAAGAGGTGTCGATCTTCGGCCTCGACGAACACACCGCCTGCATCATCGACCTCGAAACTG
>JARFQH010000302.1 GCA_029287875.1 Desulfobacteraceae bacterium
GCAACCGTCATGACATCGCGGATATCCTCCTCATCGTCGATCAGAACGATTTTCCAGGATGAAATGTCGGTCATTGACTGCGCTCCAGAGCGGGACGGGACTGAATCGACTGCCGGTTGTTTCTCAATAGACGAGAGATAAACCGCCTGTCGACCGTTAGCACATTCAGGGAAAAAACGAAAGTCGTGATTACCGGACCGTACAGTGCTTGACCCACCGTTGCGCCACCGTTTTCATCCGGTGCATTTGTGCGCTTGTGAAGGCCGGCTCGGTAAGTTGAAAAAAAGAGGGGTTCAAGAGGCGTTGACTCTGAAAGGGTTGCAGCACATATCGATCTGCGCCTTCGATCGAGCGCGCGATGGCACCAATGACGGCTTCATCGATGATCGGTCTGACACAGGTGGTTCTGAATTCGTAAGCCGGGGCCGAGGCCATGATGATGCGGATGCTCTCTTTTAGGCTCTCCGGCCCGTCTTCACTCTGAAACACCGGGGCATAATGCCGGATGTCGCTCTTGATGTCCATCGCCACGTAATCGACCAACCCCTCTGCCACCAGGTGGCGGAGGACGTGGGGCCGACTACCGTTGGTATCCAGCTTGATTGGAAAACCGAGGTTTTTGACGGCTGCGCACACCGCAGGAAGATCGGCCTGAAGGGTGGGCTCGCCGCCGGAGATGACCACTCCATCCAGAAGCGAGCGGCGCGCCTCGAGGAAGGCATAAAACTGATCCGGGGTGAAGGGGGGCTCAGCGGCCGGAACCCCGCGCGCGAGTTCCGGATTGTGGCAGTAAGGGCAATGGAAATTGCACCCGCTCAGAAACAGCACACAACTGATTCGACCGGGAAAATCGATAAACGAATTTTTCTGCACCCCGCCGATATTCATGAAGCGTCCTCAAGTTTCCACCCAGAAATGGCCCTTTCCCGCAATTTCAGCGTCAATCACGCTGTTAAATGATGGCAGCAGTCCACCAGGGTGCGGTTTTCAACACCGACCTTTGCTGTCGAGGACGGCACCCGGGCCGTGATCGGTTTCACGCTTTCCGGCAGTTCGGTATGGAAGGTTTTACGGCGGCGGAATTCGGCCTGTTTGCCGTCATTCCACTGTTTGATGGGCCTCAGGTACCCGACCACCCGTGAATAGACCTCGGTGGCCGCGTCGCACGATGGGCAGACATCCTGCCGGCCGTTTAAATATCCGTGCGAAGGGCAGACGCTGAAAGTCGGCGTGAGAGTGTAATACGGCAGACGGTAACTGCCGGCGATCTTGCGAATCAACCGTTTGAGCACCACCGTGTCCGCGACCTGCTCTGCCAGGTAGATGTGCAGGACGGTGCCGCCGGTATAACGGGTCTGAAGATCGTCCTGCAGCCGCAGGGTTTCAAACAGATCGTCCGTATAGTTGACCGGCAACTGGGTGGAATTGGTATAATAAGGCACCGCTCCGCTGCGAAAATCGGTTTCGTTGGCGCAGATAATATCCGGGTACATTTTCTTGTCCAGCATCGCCAGCCGGTAGGAAGTCCCTTCAGCCGGCGTGGCCTCCAGGTTGAAAATATCGCCGGTTTCTTCCTGGATCTCGGCCATGTGATCGCGGATAAAATCCATTACCTCCAGAGCGAAGGCCTGGCCGTCCGCCGTCGCAATGTCCTGGCCGAAAAAGTTCAGACAGGCCTCGTTCATCCCGACGACACCAACGGTCGAAAAGTGGTTTTTCCAATAGAGACCGCTGGCCTTCTTGACATCGCGCAGATAGAACTTTGTGTAAGGATACAGATTGTTTTCGGTAAAACGCTCGAGAATCTTGCGCTTGATCCTGAGGCTCCCCACGGCCAGCTGCAGCACGTTCCGCAAACAGCCGAAGAAATCCGTTTCATTGTCGGCCGTGTAACCGAGGCGGGGCAGATTGATGGTCACCACGCCGATCGATCCGGTCAGCGGATTGGCGCCGAAAAGTCCGCCGCCTCTCTTGAGCAGCTCGCGGTTGTCCAGCCGCAGTCGGCAGCACATGGAACGCGCGTCATCCGGGGACATGTCCGAGTTGACGAAGTTGGAAAAATAAGGAATGCCGTACTTGCCCGTCATTTTCCAGATCGGTTCCAGGTTGGGGTTGTCCCAATCGAAATCGGCGGTAATGTTGTAAGTGGGGATCGGAAAGGTGAACACCCGGCCCCTGGCATCGCCTTCCATCATTACCTCGGCGAAGGCCCGGTTGATGAGGTCCATTTCGGGTTGAAAATCCCCATAGGTCTCTTCACGGTGTCGGCCGGCAAGGATCACCGGATGATCCGCCAGGTTTTTCGGTACATACAGGTCCAGGGTGATATTGGTGAAGGGGGTCTGGAACCCGACCCGCGTCGGGATGTTGATGTTGAAGACAAACTCCTGCAGAGCCTGCTTGACATCGCGGTAGGACAGGTTGTCGAAACGAACGAAGGGCGCCAGCAGCGTGTCGAAATTCGACAGCGCTTGAGCGCCGGCGGCTTCGCCCTGAAGGGTGTAGAAAAAATTGACGATCTGCCCCAAGGCGGACCGCAGATGCTTGGGTGGTCCACTTTCGACCTTTCCCTCCACCCCTTTGAACCCGTTCAGCAGCAGGTCCTTCAGGTCCCAGCCGACACAGTACACCGACAGCAGATTAAGGTCGTGAACATGAAGATCCCCGCGCTTGTGGGCGTCCCTTATTTCGGGCGGGTAGATGCGGTTGAGCCAGTACTCGCTGGTGATGTCCGAGGATATGTAGTTGTTGAGGCCCTGCAGAGAATAACTCATGTTGCTGTTTTCTTTGACCTTCCAGTCGAGCTTGCGAATGTAGTGCTCCACCAGGTCGATGTGCGCCCGTGTGGCGATGTTGCGAATCTGGGCATGCTGCTCGCGATAGATAATGTATGCCTTGGCGGTCTTGTAGAAGGGGGAGTCGAGCAGGACGCGCTCGACGATGTCCTGGATCTCCTCGACCTCGGGCTCCGGACCGAGCCGCAGTTCATGCGCCAGAGTCAGAGCGCGCAGGGTCAGCTTGCGGGCTTCGCGTTCTTCGAATTCGCCCGAGGCTTTGCCGGCCTTGGCAATAGCGGCCGTAATTTTAGATGAATCGAATTCAACAACCCTGTTGTCCCTTTTTTTGATTTTTTCGAACACAAATCCCCCTTCTGCTGCAGACCGCATCAGTATATGTGGCACGACGAGATGAAATAATGGGAATGATGGTTTCCGGAATTGAATCCGGCGTTCAATTGAAAGCGACCCCCGGGGATGCGACAGTCGACCGCAAGAACGTCCAGATCGAATGGTAAGGACTATATCGCAATATGTTGTATGGTGTCAACAGGAAAATTCAAGATATGGTATCATGATCGACAGCGGCCAAATAGTCCTCCGGTCCCGAAGTCTTGTGAAAGTAAAGAGGGGTCAAGGCATCCGGAGGTTTACGACCGGCGGCGTCACCCAAATGTAGTCGCCGTAGGACAGGTCAACCGTCTCTCCGGCGGGAGCCAGATAAACGGTTCGATAGGGAGCTCCTGTAAGATTGAAGGCCCGTTCCGGAATACCGAATTTATGGACGATGTGACCGTTGCCGGCCAACACCACCATCAACCGATCGTCCAGGTTGCGGGCGATAGAAGCAGCCATGGTGTCTTCCCATACACACTGGGCCTGGTAGAAAAATTCGAAATTGGCTTCGCGATGAAATGCGTGAGCCTTGAAGATTGTCTCGAGATAAGTCCGATGGGCGGCATTGGACGTGTCGATGTGGGGAGGCAAATCCTGCCGGTCGCAGCCCAGCAGACTGTCGATGCCGCCGATCCTGACTTTCGGCGGAATGTGGAAGGGGATGTTCAACCCGAAAAGTGGGATGCCCTTTTCCCTGATGACGTCGAGAATCGGTTGGTAGAGGGTAAAATCGAAGCGCCAATTGGCATACCAGTGGGTTTTTTCGAGAAACGCCTCCTGCGTCAGCTGCCCCGCAGACCATTGATCGAGAACGATCTGGTAGGTAAAATCGAACATCTCCATCCCGACCGCCACCCGTTGGACCCTCAAGAGGCCCTGGAGGATCTCGAGTTGAATTTCGTGGTGGGCCGTATCGGTGTGAATCTCGCCGACGTAGACGACCCGGCATCCAGCCAGATCGGCGAGCATCTCGTCAAAGGTCACCGCCGCACCCGTGGCGCCCGAAATGATTTGACCGGCCTCGATATAGCGGTCACGGTCTTTTAGAAAGAGTCGCGGGGGCGCAGCGGCGCAGGCAAAGACAAACCCGACCAGACATGTCGCCAGGAATATTTTACTGATCATTTGTCCTTCTTTCGGTACCACCTGATAATAATGAGTGCGGTGCGACGGCTTGATTTTTTCGTTGCCTGTCTGTAGAATCCAATATGCTCTACGATCAGAATCCGGTCCACCGCAAGCTGATTACACCCTGGTATGACTCCCGTGCGGTCTGCCTCGTGGTGATCCTCTCCATGCTGCTGGTGCTTTTGTTTGCTCTCGTCGGCGTTTATTTTGCCTGGGAAAATACGCTCTACCGGGAAATGATCTGGCTGCCTGCCTTGCTGGCCCTTTTAAGTGGCATTGTGATTCTGTCAACGACCGTCCGCTTGGTCAAACGCTGGAAGCATCGCTATGCCAGGAATTGGGAGTACTGGTAGTACCGTCATGTCATGATTCCGGCCCGCCGTGCCCGATGCTCCGGAGTATCTTGATGAAGGTGTCGGCCGGGATGTAACCGGGCCGGTGACCGAGAACACTCCCGCTTTTCGAGAAAAACCAGTTGTCGGGCAACCCGCGGATTTTGAAAAGGTTCGACAGCTTCTGTTCCCGGTCCGAGTCGACCTTGACGGCAATAAAATTCTTGTCCAGCAGGTCCACGACGGTTTGATTACGAAACGTCTCTCTGTCCATGGTATGGCAGTAAGTGCACCAGTCGGCCCAGAAAAAAACGAACACGACTTTCCCCTGAGCTTTGCCAAGCGCCATGCCTTCGTCGAAACTGTGCCACTTCAGCGGTTTCGATCCGCCTACAACGGCAGGTGGTATCAAGGCTGCAAAGATCCAAACCAGAACAAGGGTTGCAAGAAATCTAATTTTCACGAATATGGTTCCTCTTGATTTGGCCAAAGGCTAGCCACAATCCGATGGCCAACAGAACGGCGTCACGAAGGATATCTGTCAGGTAATCGGCCCCATTCTCGGTCGTGGCCACTGAAAAGCATCCGCAGTCGACATCGATTCCACGGATCCAGGTCGACACCAGCGCTGCCATAAAAACGACCATCAAAGCGTTGACGATCAAGAGACTGCCGTCGACCCAGGCGCCGACGATCAGCAGTACCCCGCAGAGGACCTCAATCCAGGGCAGCAGGACAGCAAGCGGGTTGACAAGCGGTCCGGGCAGCAGTTGGTAGTTGCCGATGATAGCGGCAAAACCTTGCGGGTCTTCGATCTTGACCCACCCGGCCCACACGAAGACTCCGCCCAGAAAGATGCGGAGCCCCAAGACGGGCCATTTCCGATAATCTGATGGTAAATGGTTTGGGAGCATACTTGGTAAAGCCGTGCCGGCAACCGCCTCAAAAAGATCCGCCGTGCTTTTATGTGACTGTTTGCGGCCCTTATTAATTAGCGGCGTGGTGAAAAATCAGCCCCACGAGCGCTTCGCGGCCGTTTCGCAACGGGTTTTATCCGCTCAGTTCCTGCGCCCTTCGGGTCGCCGAGGCAATTGCCGCGATGATGATGGATTTGAATCCCCTTTTTTCGAAAACATCGATCGCTGCGGCAGTTGTTCCTCCGGGAGAGGTCACCTTGCGGCGCAGTTCTTCGGGCGGCTCACCGGAGGCTTCCAGAAGTTTGGCGGAACCTCTCAGCGTTGCGGCCGCAAGCGAAGCTGCCGCACCAGGTTCGAGTCCCATCTGAATTCCGGCCTCGGTCATTGATTCGACCAGGTAAAATACGTAAGCCGGTCCGGACCCGGAGAGGGCCGTGACGGCATCGAGCGCTTCTTCCTCAAACTCGATGACATCGCCGACCGACTGCAACAGAGTTCGGGTCGCCCGGGCGTCTTCTTCGGTGACAAAACGATTGGGACTCATCCCGGAGACGGCACTGAGCACCAGGGCCGGTGTATTCGGCATAACCCGGATAATGGGCAGGTTCCGGGCACTTTCCGCATCCAGATGAGGATAGAGGATCTCCTCCATTTTGCGGATCGGAAACCCGGCGGCAATGGAAATGACGAGCTTGCGTTCGGGCAACCGGTAGCCTCCCCGACCGGATACGTCTTTGAGAACCGCCGGCATATGCTGAGGTTTGACGGCCAGCACCACCATGCGGCAGCTTTTAAAAAGCGTACCGTTGTCATGCAGAACCGTGACACCGTATTTTTTGTTCAGATAATCGAGCCTCCCCACATCGACATCGGCGACGCTGATCTTGGCGGCCGGCACCAGGCCGGATTGTATCGCCGCACCGATGAGGGCTTCTCCCATGTTGCCGGCGCCGATAAAACCGATGGTGTAATCGAATTCAGCCACGGCGAAATTCCTTCTGGCGGTCCTTGCGGCAGCCGCCGGTTTTTCTTTTACCTTTGGACAATAATGGTCATGTGTGTTAATATATCACATTTAAATGTAACCATAAACTGACCGCTGCCGGGACAAGGTAGCTTCCCGAAACCCGATATGTCAACGCTTTTACACCGCCATCGGTCATACTAACATAAATACCCGCTGCGGTCTCGAAGACCTTGACGCGTGTAACAGACACCGGGTGCGCCTGATTCGACACGGCCAGTCAAAATAAAGGGCCTGACCACCCATGTATTTCGTCGGCTATTTTATCATGGCAGTTGCCAATGTCCTTCACTATGTTCTCTTTTTTTACATGTGGATCATCATTGCGCGGGCTGTACTTTCCTGGGTCAGCCCGGATCCTTACAATCCGATCGTCCGCTTTATCTACAAGGTGACCGAACCGGTCATGTATCAGGTCCGATCCCGGCTACCGGTGAGTTTCGGCGGCATAGATTTCGCGCCGGTGGTGGTGATTCTGATCATCTATTTTCTTCAGATCTTCGTTGTGAACAGCCTCATGAGGTTCTCCCAATCGTTGCTGTAAACAACGCCTGAGGAGGTGACAAATGGTCAATCTCACACCCCTTGATATTCAGCAGCAAAGATTCAAGACAAGGTTTCGCGGCTTCGACATTCAGGAAGTGGATTTGTTTCTGGATCAAATGGCCGATGCGTTTGAATCCTTGCTGAAGCAAAACGAAAATTTAAAAGAGGATTTCCGCCGGTTGCAGCTCGAGATCCAGGGCTACAAAAACCGGGAGGACGCCTTTAAGCGTGCGCTGCTCAATTCCCAGCGGGTCATCGAACAGATGAAGGAAAACGCCCAGAAATCAGCCGAGCTTATCGTCGCCGAAGCGGAAGTGAAAGCCGAAAAAATCCTCAACAAGGCCCACAACCGGCTGGCCCAATTGCATGAGGATATTGCGGAACTCAAACGGCAACGGATGCAGATCGAGGTCCAGATCAGTTCGGTGATCGAAGCGCACGGCAAGCTGCTGGAAATCAGCAAAGAAGGGATGAAGGCGATGGACGACGAGGACTCCAAGATCAAGCTGCTTCAGCAGAACAAGGCTTGACCCGCATTGGCTGTGAACCTGTGCGCGATCGGCGGCGGATGCCGGTCGGTAAACGAAAATTCAGCTTCTTCCGGAGTAATTGATGGCAAAAATTGATGCGTTTTTCAAGTTGATGCACGAGCAGGGTGCCTCGGACTTGCACCTTACCGCCAGCCAGCCGCCCTCCCTGAGAATTCGGGGAGACATTGAAAGGATCAAATACAAAGTTCTGGACAACGACGACCTCCGGGGCATGCTGTATGAAATCACCCCGGAAGAAAAGATCAAGGTCTTCGAAGAAACCGGGGATGTCGATTTCGGCTACGAAATTCCCGGTCTGGCCCGCTATCGAGCCAACTTTTTTATGCAGAAAAACGGCGTCGGCGCCGTATTCAGAGAAATTCCCACCGCTATCATGACCGCCGAGCAACTCGGTCTGCCGCCGGTGATATCAAAACTGGCGACTTTGCCCAGAGGCCTGGTGCTGGTGACGGGTCCTACCGGCAGTGGAAAATCCACGACGCTGGCATCGATCATCGATGTGGCCAACCGCAACCGCAAAGACCACATCATCACCATTGAAGATCCAATCGAATTTGTCCATCAGAGCCAGGGCTGTATTGTAAATCACCGCGAGATCGGCATCCACACCCACTCTTTTGCCTCGGCGCTGCGCGGCGCCTTGCGCGAAGATCCGGATATCATCCTGGTGGGTGAAATGCGCGACCTGGAAACAATTTCGCTGGCGATCGAAGCGGCCTCCACCGGGCACCTGGTTTTCGCGACGCTGCATACCACAAGTGCGGTAAAAACTGTGGACCGCATCATCGAGGTGTTTCCCGCCGATCAGCAGGCCCAGGTTCGATCGACTCTGGCCGACGGCATGCGGGCCATCATCGCGCAGGTGCTCTTCAAACGGATCGACCAAAAAAGCCGCTGTGTGGCGCTTGAAATACTGATCGCCAATTCAGCGGTCCGGAACTTGATCAGAGAGGCCAAGACCCATCAACTGCCCTCCATGATCCAGACCGGTAAAAAGTACGGTATGCAGCTGTTGGATGACGCCATTATGGATTTGTACAAGCGGGGTTGGATCAGTGCCGACGAGGCCTACATAAAGGCCAATGAAAAGGCCAAGTTCAGGCCGTTGTTGACCTCACCGCCCACCGATTTCACCGAAGTTTGATCCGAGGGTGCTGTCATGAAAAAACAGGAAATCGACCATATCCTCACGCGCATGCTCGACTCTCACAAGAACGTTTCCGACCTGAACCTGACCGTTGGGAAGCCGCTGCAGGTTGAAAGCGATGGAGAACTGGTTTCGGTCGAGATGCGGCCGCCTTTCAAGGAGCTGACGCCCTTCCAAACCGAGATCTTCGCCTTAAATCTCATGAACCAGGACCGGCGTCTTACGCGAACCTTCCTCAACTCAGGCTCTTGCGATCTTTCCTACTCGCTGCCCGGCAAGGCGCGCTTCCGTGTGAATGTTTTTTCTCAAAGCGGATATTGTTCGATCGTTCTGCGCAAACTGGAATCGAAGATTCCGACAATCGAAGAGCTGCACCTGCCCGGGGCCATGCACAAGATCGCCAAGGAAAAAAACGGCATCGTGTTCGTCACCGGCGCTACCGGTTCAGGCAAGACGACCTCACTGGCGGCCATCCTCAACGTCATCAACGAGGATCGCTCGGTGCACGTCGTCACACTCGAAGATCCGGTGGAATACCAGCACCCCCACAAGAATTCGACCTTCAACCAGCGCGAACACGGCATTGATTTTGACACATACGCCAGCGGCCTCAGGGCCGCCCTGCGCCAAGCCCCCAAGGTGATCCTGGTGGGCGAAATGCGCGATCGGGAGACGGTTGAAATCGGTCTGAGCGCGGCTGAAACCGGTCACCTGGTCCTCACGACGCTGCACACCATCGATGCCGGCTCGACCATCAACCGCATCGTGGGTATGTTCAGCACCGAAGAGGAACACCAGGTTCGCATCCGACTCGCCGACACCCTGCGCTGGGTGGTCTGCCAGCGGCTGTTGCCGAAAATCGGCGGCGGGCGGGCGGCCACCTTCGAAATCCTGGGCACCAATCTGCGGGTTAAAGACGCCATCATGAACGGAGAATCCGAAGGCAAGACCTTCTATGAAATCATGCAGGCCGGCCAGGCTTTCGGAATGACCACTTTTGACGGGCACATCATCGATCTGTTTGAACACGGTCTGATCACCGAGGAAACCGCACTGGCCTTTGCCTCGCGCAGAGGCATCGTGGGCCGTGGCATCGATTCGCTTAAAAGCGCCCGGGGCGAGGCAACGTCGGACATCGACAAGCTCGAACTCGATCGCAGCTACAATGTCAACTGACGGCAATTGCCCGGTGAGGCAGAACGAAACTGCGGGTTTTCACAGGAGGGAGTCGAATCGGTTTTATGGAAATTACGTGCGAAAATTGCCAGAGCAGATTCAAACTGCCGGATGATAAAGTTCCGGCCGGAAAGTCCACCCGCCTCTCATGCCCGAAGTGCAAGGGCCAGATCACGGTTGTCCCTCCCAGCGGTGCCGGACATCTTTTGAAAAACGGCCTGGAGGAGACCGGCTACGATGCTTCCGAAAAGCCGTTCGACTTCATCGAGGAAGAAGGCAACACGGCCCTGGCGTGTGAGTCCGATCCGGTGATGCTCAAAAAGATCGTCGACACGCTCAATCTCCTCGAATACCACGTAACGGTATCGGAGAGCGGACGGGATGCACTCAAGAAGATGCGCTATCACCAGTATGACTTGGTGGTGATCAACGAGGCCTTTCACTGCACCGGCCCCGACACGAACATGGTGTTGCTGTATCTCGAACGGCTCAACATGAGTGCGCGCCGGGATATATACGTCACCATGATCAGCAGTCAATACCGGACGATGGACCAAATGATGGCCTTCCGGCATAGCGTCAACCTTATCGTCAATTCCAAAAATATCGACGATATCGGCAAAATCATTCAGCGCGGTCTCACCGACCATGAATTTTTTTACCGTGTCTTCAAGGATACCCTGAAAGAGGTGGGAAGGGCGTAACGGTTGGGTCAGTTGGGCCCGTTTTGCCGGTTGAGCCCGTTGAGCCGGTTCAATCCATCCTCATCTGAGCTTCCAGGTAGAGAATTTCTTTCTCTAAGGCTTGCCGCTCGTCTTCTGTAAGCGCCTGGTCGTTGAGGCGTTTTCTAAGCCCCAAAAGAATCATCTCATCCCGGTATTGGCGGCAGGTGTAAGGCGATTTGTCAGGCATCTGTCTCTGTGTGGTTTGAAAGTTTTATCTATTTTACGACCGCTCGCACCGGCTCAACGGGCCAAACCGGCTAAACGGGCTTAACCGACCCAACCGGCTTAACGGGCTCAACCGGCTAACCGCCCTGCCCCATCTCGGTTGCGATGATTCGCAGGCCATCGAGGGTCAACAGGGGTTCCACCGCTTCGATCGTTTCCGACACGTCGTGCATCAGTCCCGCCAGGCCGCCGGTTGCGATGACTTTTGGTGCCGATCCCATCTCGCTTCTCATCCGCCGCACCATGCCGTCCACCAAGCCGGCATAACCGTATATGATCCCGGATTGAATGCTGGCGGCGGTGTCATTTCCGATAACGCTCGCAGGCGGATGAAATATTTCGACCCGTGGTAATTTCGAGGCCTTCATAAAAAGCGCCTCGGCGGCAATCATGATGCCCGGGCTGATCGCGCCCCCGAGGTACTCGCCCTTCTCCGATATGCTGTCGAAGGTGGTCGCCGTCCCGAAATCAATGATGATCAGGCTCTGCCGATACTTTGCGAAGGCAGCCACCCCGTTGACAATCCGGTCCGCTCCGACATCTGAAGGGTTGTGGTAGTGGATCGGCATACCGGTGTATGAAGCCGGATTCACCCACAACGGTGGATAGCCCAGATATTTGCGGCAAAAAGAATCGAGAATAGTGACTATCGGCGGCACCACGCTGGAGATGATGGTCCGATCGATCTGTTCGGGTCGAATCCCGCTTTGCGCAAAGAGGCTGGTGATGATGATGTTGACCTCGTCCTCGGTCGTATTTCGCTCGGTGCGCAGCCGCCAGTCCTTGATTAAACGCTGGCCGTCGTAAACACCCAGGACCGTATTGGTGTTTCCGACGTCAATCACGAGCAGCATTGCCGCAACTCCTTTTCATATACCGGATGGTTTAATTCCGGCAGTAACCCGAACCGGAAAAGCGCTCTGGTTCAAACGTCCAAGATCGCATCGATGATTTTGACGGCTGCGCGCGCGCTGGCGACCTCGTGCACGCGCACGATGTGAGCACCGCTTAAAACCGCGGCACACATCGCCGCCAAAGTGCCGGTTCCGACAATCGTCATGTCGGGTCGGATCTCCTCTTCGGGGTTTTCCTTGAGCAGCTTACGGATAAAAGCTTTCCGGGAGGGGCCGATTAAAATGGGCAGGTCGAGGTCTTGGAGTTGCGCCAGGTTTTTTATCAGCAGAAGGTTGTGATCGACCGTTTTGCCGAAACCGATGCCCGGGTCAATGATGATTCGATCGTGCGCGATGCCGCCCTTTTCAGCCAGATTTACGGCCTGAGCCAGAAAGGCCCCGATTTCCGCCACAACATCGCGATAGACCGGCGTCACCTGCATCGTTTGCGGCGAACCCAGCATGTGCATCAGAATTACCGGAACGCCGCTTTCTGCCGCCACCCTTGTCATTTCGGAATCGTGTCGCAGGGCGCTGATGTCGTTGATCATTGAGGCACCGGCCGCGAGCGCCCGGCGGGCGACGGCGGCCTTGGCGGTGTCGATCGAAATCGGCACCACTACTCGCTGGGCCAGCGTTTCAATCACCGGAAGCACGCGCTCCAGCTCAACTTCGACCGGCACCGGATCGGCGAAGGGACGGCTGGACTCACCGCCGATGTCGATGACGTCCGCGCCCTCCTGAACCAGGCGCTCCGCTTGAGCAACGGCCGCATCGTGCGCGAGGAATTTTCCGCCGTCCGAAAAAGAATCCGGTGTGACGTTCACAACCCCCATGAGACAGGTCCGCCGACCGAGCGCAAGTGAATACCGACCCCATTTCAGATCATAACATCGTCTGGCACTCATGAATCTTTCGGTTATCCTGTCAGTCGAAAGTGTTATATAGGCTTTATGATATCGGTCGACATACCCAAAATCAGGATGGCGGCTGGTCCGACTGCTCTTTCTCAACGTTGTCGTCGAGATCGGATTGGGCCGCGGAGGCCGCCTCAGATGCCTGTGCCGCCGGTTTTTCCTCATCATCTTCGACTTTATGGGAAGGGAGCTTGATGCCGGGTCTCAGTGAAAAGATCAGTTCGTCGAGTTCCTTGCCGAGTACGGTTTCCTTTTCCAATAGTAAATCCGCGAGTTTGTGCAGAATGTCCAAATTGCCCTCGAGAACCTGCTTGGCATGTTTATAGGACGAATCGATCAATTTGTGGATTTGATCGTCGATTTTCTGGGCGGTGGTTTCCGAGTAATCCCGGTGTTGGGAAATCTCGCGCCCCAGGAAAACAGGCTCCTCGCCCTTGGCATAGGAAAGCGGTCCCAACTCACTCATGCCCCAGTTGCGAACCATATGTTCGGCCAGAATGGTGGCCTGCTTGATGTCGTTGGCAGCGCCCGTGCTGATGCGGTTGAAAACGATCTCTTCGGCCACTCGACCGCCAAAAGCGACGGCCAGTTCGTTTTCAAGCTGATCCTTGTACTTGAAGTCCCGCTCCTCGGGCAGGAACCAGGTGACACCGGCCGCCCGTCCCCTGGGAATGATCGTGATCTTGTTGACCGCATCGGTCTCGGGTAGAAATCGGGCCACCAGTGCGTGGCCGCCCTCGTGATAGGCAGTGGTCTTGCGGTCCTCCTCCTTGATGACTTTCGACTTGCGCTCCAAGCCCATGTAAACCTTGTCCTTGGAGTCCTCGAAGTCGAACATATCGATCTTTTCCTTGTTGCGCTTGGCTGCCAGAAGCGCCGCCTCGTTGACCAGGTTTTC
>JARFQH010000354.1 GCA_029287875.1 Desulfobacteraceae bacterium
AAGAGTTCTTTGAGGCGGTGTTCGATCATGATGATCGTTTTCCCATCACGCCTGAGCTTTTCGATAATGGGCAGGATACCGGCGACCTCGGCCAGACTCAGTCCGGAAAAAAGTTCGTCGAGGATCAGCAGGTCCGGCTGCAGCGCAATGGCCTTGGCGAGTTCCAGACGTTTCAGATATCCCTGCGGTAGAGCGCCGGCGACCTTGTAGGCCACACGGGCGTCGCGCTCGAAGCCGACTTCCTCCAGGAGATCAAGTGCCACGGCATCCCGGTCGCCGTATTTCCCGCCGACCAGTTTTTTTACCCGCGGAGAATAGAGCGGTATGATCATGTTTTTATAGGCCGGAAGCTGATAAAACGGTTTGACCATTTGAAAGGTCCGCGAGATGCCCAGGCGCACGATCCGATGGGCTGCAAGCCCGGTAATGTCGAGACCTTTGAAGAAAACGGCGCCCGTTGACGGTTTGACGAAGCCGGTGATCAGGTTGACGGCCGTCGTCTTTCCGGAACCGTTTGGCCCGATGAGCCCCAAGAGTTCGCCTTCGGCCAAATCGAAATGGAAATCGCTGATGGCCTGAACGCCGCCGAAATTTTTAAAAAGACCGGCAACTCTCAGGATGACGGCGGTCTTCATGAGTCCACCTCGACCCAGCGCTCGAACTGATTGTACTTGCGCTGGACGAAGTGAAAAATGCCCTCCGGCAGCGCGACGATGAAGACGACCAGAAACACGCCGTAGAAGACGATGCGCAGCCCTCCGACGCCGCGCAGCACTTCCGAGAGCGGCACCAGTAGGAAAGCACCCAAGGTGGCACCGGCCAGCGAGCCCGGGCCGCCGACCACGGCTGCGGCGATCGGCAGGATCGAGTAGTCGAGCGCAAACACCGGCATGCCGACAAACATGTAGACGTGCGTCATGAACGCACCGGCAAAGGCGCCGACGGTACTGGCGATCAAGAGCGCCTGAGTTTTATACCAGTAGATGTTAATTCCGGCGTTGATCACCGAGCGGTCGTTGTCGCGGATGCCTTTCAGCACAAGCCCATAATCGGTTCCCAGCAGACGGCGGAATCCGAAGAGCGCCGCCAGCATAGCACCGACAATAACATAGATCTCCAACCATCTCGACGGCAGGGGTGTCATACCGGTCAAGCCTTCGGTGCCGCCGAAAATGCGCGTCGCCTCGATCAGCCGCACCAGCATCAGGGGCAGGATCAGCGTCACCATTGAAAAGTAGATTCCCCGCAAACGCAGTACCGGCAGCAGCAAGGCCGTGCAGATCAGGCCCCCGAGTATGGCTGCCACCGGAATCGTCAGCAGTGGCGGCAGCCCCCAGTAATGATTGAGTATGCCTGTGACATAGGCCCCCATACCGAAAAACAGGGCCTGCCCGAGGGATATCATTCCGGTTTGAGCCAGCAGGTCCCAGCTGATCGCCAGCAGGGCGAACACGGCCACCGAGAGCAGAACCTTTTGCCAGTAAATGCCGAGTGCGAGAGGGAGCAGAAGGATGGCAATCACCGGCAGCACCCTGGGCCCGGCCAGATAGAGCATCTCGCGCCAGGAGCACAGGGCGAACACATCCCCGGACCTGACGTTGATGCCGCGATCGACCCGTTCCCTGCGTTTCTGCAAGACACTAAATCCTTTCTTCCAGCTCTTTCTGCTTTCCGAACAATCCGGAGGGTTTGAGGGTCAGGACCACCAGGATGGCGGCCAGGCTGACGATCATCGTCCAGTGGGAACTGATGTAGGTATCGGTGAAGCGTTCGGCGAAACCGATCACGAAACTGGCTACGATCGTGCCGCCGGTGCTGCCCAGGCCGCCGATGATACACACGGCCAACGCCTTGATCAGGACCTCGTAGCCGTCACCCGGGGCGATGCTGCCCAGCGGGATGATGACGGTGGCGGCCAATGCGGCTAGGCCGGCACCGAGAGACACGCTCAGTAGCGCGATCCGATCGGAATCGATGCCGAGGGTCAAGGCGGTGCGTTCGTCCTGAGCGATCCCCCGGAAGGCGAGCCCCAGACGGGTATGGTGGGTAAACCACCACAGGCCGAGAATCACGACCGAACCGATGATCACGATCAGCAGGCGCTGCACGTCGATGAAGACACCGGCCAGCACGACACTGTCGTCGACAAAGACCGGCAGATTGTATTCGAACCCGACAAATCCGAGGTAGCGGAAGATCTCTAAAATGGCCAGACCGATACCGAAGGTGGCGATCACTTCCGACAAGGCCTGGCCGCGGACGCGCAACAGGATAAAACGGTACATGAGCGCTCCTGCCAGCATTGTCAGCAGAATGGAGACGGCGGCGGCCACAGGGTAGGGCATGCCGACCAGGTTCAACCCCATCCAGGTGGCGTAGGCGGAGAAGATGTACAGCGCGCCGTAGGCAAAGTTCGCCACGCCGCTGATCCCGAAGGTCAGGTTGAAGCCGATCGCCATCAAGGCCAGGATGATCGAGTTGACGAAGGCGTATACAATGGTGCCCAGTAACATCGGCAGTGCTGGTTTAGGTTTCAGATGACCGCTTTTAAATCCGATCACCCGGTTCCATGAAAAGGTTCACCGAGAACCGCTGCCCGTTTAGTTGACAAGCAGATCTTCGCTATTTCAGTGATGTCAGGCCGGCCGGTAGTTGAATTTTGGCCTCGGCGATTGATTCGGGGTAGACAATTTGCCGGCGGCCGGCATCGGTCCACTGGAAAATGCAGCCGACGGCCGTCTCTGCCGGATCGTTGCCGAACACAGCCTGGTGCCCCTCATCAAAGTGGATACGCCCCATAACGCCCCGGCGATCCGTTTTTTCGAGAGCGGCCACGAGAGCGTCTGGATCGAGGTTGCCGGACCGTTCGATTGCTTCGGCCAGGATGTAGACCGATTCGTAGGAAGGTGCCGGACCGTGGCCGGCCTGTAGCGGTTTTCCATAGGTTTTGCGGTAGGCCTCATCGAATTTCACCGACGGCGGAACCCTGTCGGATGAAATGGCGCTGCCGAGTTCGAAGATGCTGTTCATGGCGCCGCCTATTTTTTTGTCGAAGGTATCCCAGGCGTCGGAGCCGGCTAGCGGCGAGATGAAACCGGCCATGACGGCCGGAACTTTCATCGATTTCCACTGCTTGACCAAGATGCCGCCCTGGGGCATGTCGAAAACCGGCATGATAACCTGTGCACCGCTGGTGCGGGCTTTCATCAAGGCCGAGGAAAAATCGGATGTGCCGGTCGGGTAGGCCTCTTCACCGAGAATTGTCCAGCCGGCCTTGTCAAAATACATCTTTTTCACGAATCCGGCCGTCGCCCGTGCCCAGGCCACATCTTGATGCAGCACGTAGACCTTGTTAAACCCGAACTCCTTGTTGATCAGCGCCATGGTTCCGGCGAGATATTTGACCAGATAGATCGCGTTGAGGCAGGTCCTGAACACGTATTTGTACTTCGCCGGGTCTTCCTTGAGCTTTTTTTCCGATCCGGGGCTCATGGCGATGGTGCCGAGCATCGGCACCTTGTACTTTGCGATGATGTCCATGCCGGCCATCAGGGCTTCGGATCGAAATGGGCCGACCACAATGGCCGCTGGTTTTTGTTCGAGGATGATTTTTTCGAGGCCGAGCAGGGCTTCCGGAACCGGCACACCCGGCGCCGCATCGCGTATATCGATATCGGCAATTTTAAAGGGACGCATTTCGCTGCCGATCTTGACGCCGCCTTTGGCATTGATTTCATCGACCGCCATCTGGACGGCTTTGAGGGATTCCTTGCCCTCGAGGAAACCCAAAGATGTGGGAACGGCGATCGTGATCGGTTCCGCCGCGTGCAGTTCCTTTCCCAGATAAATGGAACCGGACAAAACGACGGCCAGAAAACAATAGGTGATTCTTTTCATGGCAGACCTCCTCACGTTGGGCATTCAAACGGCTTGACAGTGGGATTGAATGCGATTTATTTTTTAAGTTCCGATCAGCTGGAATGGTGCTACAAGAGAGTCAGGGTGATGTCAAGAAAATTATGATACGACAGTGTGGTATTCACGCAACCTGCTCAACAAGGGCAGCCGTTTTATGTCATACGTGAAACAGGGCACGGACAGGCCCGGTCGGTTTGACTGCCCAATAAAGCAAATTCTGATCCAGGGGATACTCATAATGCGGGATACGGCTTGCGTTTGGGGTGAAAGGGAGTTATCAGTGTCCATCTATGCGGCCTTGGCCGGGGTCGGAAAGTTCCAATTTCGGAAGGACGCTTATTTGTCATTCCACCAAAAACCGCCAACTCGTTGCCACAGGAGATTCGCGTGAGCGTCACCATCCATCTGCACAAGACCCACCGTCGATTTGCTGCAGGGAAGGAGAAGGTCGCTATCGGGGGACATACGGTCGGGGAGTGCCTCCGGAACTTGGTCGACCGCTATCCGGAGCTGAAGCCTCAGCTGTTCGACGGAAAGGGCCGGCTTCAAAAAACCGTCGAAATCTATTTGAACATGGCAAGTGCCTATCCGGATGAATTGGCCCGGCCGACCACCGACGGGGACCGGATCCACATTACGCTCATGCTGGCCGGCGGCTGAGTAGCCGGATTCGGTTTCTCGGCGTTTTCCTTCTTCGGAGCGTCACAATGTATAGAGCCCAACTGAGCTGGCAGACAGTGATTATCCTGCTGGCCCTCGCCATGACCTGGGGCGCCAACATGGCGTTCATCAAGTTCGCCGCACGCGAAGTGGCACCGCTTTTTATGGCCGGGCTGCGTTCCTTGGTGGCCACCGTTTTCATATTTCTCTACATGCGGCGGCGGGGGATTCCCGTTTTCCCCTCGGCCGTCGTAAGCGGACACGGGGCCGTTGTCGGGCTGCTCTTTGCGTCCGAATTTGCCCTGATTTATGTGGGACTGCAGTATACCCTGGCTTCCCGCACTTATCTGCTGGTCTACACGGCACCATTTTTCGCTGCACTGGGGGCCCATTTCTTTCTGAAGAACGACCGACTGAACTGGTGGAAGGGGACCGGCCTTGTTGTCGCATTTGCCGGTGTGGCGCTTCTACTTGTCAGAAAGCTGGGGCCGTCGACCAGCGAAAGCCTGAAGGGGGATTTTATGGCATTGGTTGCCGGTGCCCTGTGGGCCGCCACGACACTTTACATCAAACGCTACCTCACCGGGCAGACGCGGCCGCTGCAGGCGGTTTTCTTCCAGCTGTTCTTTTCCTTTCCCTTGCTGCTCGGCCTCAGTTTTCTCACCGAAAGTCCGCTGATATCCGGCTTTTCCGTGTTAACCGGCATTTCACTCTTCTACCAGTGCATCGTCGTTGCCTCGGTGAGCTTTATCTTCTGGTTCGAGTTGGTCCACCGCTACCCGGTCAGTTTACTGCACGCCTTCACTTTTTTCGTACCGGTCTTCGGCATATCGATCAGCGGTGCCCTGATGCTCGGAGAAGTGATCACCACCCGATTGGTGCTGGCGCTTGGCATGGTCGGACTGGGCATGATCATGGT